>NZ_JAWQLY010000007.1:0-265256 GCF_033446685.1 Halomonas sp. HP20-15
TGCTGCCGTTCATCGCCATCCAGCTGTGCGTGCTGACGCTGCTGCTGGTGTGGCCCAACCTGGCCATGTGGCTGGTGGGTTAGACCCGGGACCCGGGTCTGAAGGGCCCGGTGGGAGGGAACTCGTTCCCGATAGGTTGTGAATGAGTTCGCTCCCACGGCTGCGATCAAAAATTTCTAGATAGGTGAAATCTTGAAAATTACCAAGCTGAAAACCTGGCAGGTGCCGCCGCGCTGGCTGTTTCTCAAGATCGAGACCGACGAGGGTTGCTACGGCTGGGGCGAGCCGGTGGTGGAGGGCCGCGCGGCGACCGTCGAGGCGGCGGTGCACGAGCTTTCCGACTACCTGATCGGCCAGGATCCGCATCGTATCGAGCATCTCTGGAATACCCTGTATCGCGCCGGCTTCTACCGGGGCGGGCCGATCCTGATGAGTGCCATTGCCGGTATCGATCAGGCGCTGTGGGATCTCAAGGGGCGCGACCTGGGCGTGCCGGTCTATCAGTTGCTGGGTGGCAAGGTGCGCGACAGGATGCGCATGTACGCCTGGACCGGCGGCGATCGTCCGAGCGACGTGGGCGCCGGCGCCAAGGCGCTCGTCGATCAGGGCTTCACGGCGTTCAAGATGAACGGCACCCCGGAGCTGCAGATCGTCGACTCGCACGCCAAGGTCGACGACGCGGTGGCGCGGGTCGCCGAGGCCCGCGAGGCGGTGGGACCGGATGTCGGCATCGCCATCGACTTTCACGGCCGCGTGCACCGGCCGATGGCCAAGGCGCTGCTGCGCGAGCTCGAACCGTACCACCCGATGTTCGTCGAGGAGCCGGTGGCGCCCGAGCACCTGCCGAGCCTCAAGCACATCGCCACCGGGTTGGGCTACCCGATCGCCACCGGCGAACGGCTGCACACGCGCTTCCAGTTCCGCGACCTGCTCACCGAAGGCATGGTCGACATCATCCAGCCTGATCTCTCGCACTGCGGCGGGATCAGCGAAGGCCTGAAGATCGCCTCGCTGGCTTCCTGCTACGACGTGGCGCTGGCGCCGCACTGCCCGCTGGGTCCGTTGACGCTGGCGGCTTCGCTGCATGTCGACGCGGTCAGCCACAACGCCTTCATTCAGGAACAGAGCATGGGCATCCACTACAATCGGGACAACGACGTGCTCGATTACCTGGTGGACAAGTCGGCGCTGTCGATCAAGGACGGCTTCTGCGAGATTCCGCAGGGGCCGGGCCTGGGCGTCGAGATCGACGAGGCGTTCGTCGAGGAGCGTGCCAAGGTCGGCCATCGCTGGCGTAGCCCGGTGTGGACGCACGAGGATGGCTCGATCGCCGAGTGGTGACCGCTGGGCGGGAGCCATCTGCGCTCGGTCATACTGTGTTGAAAACGATCCATGCTTACCCATTTACGAGCGTAAACTCCGTCGCTTGAATCGTTTTCGCCTTAGCTACGCGCCCCGGTCTGACCATCGCTCGAAAGGCTCTCGCTCCACCGGAGTAAGGCCTTGGAAACCCTGGAGAATGCTATGAACGAGACACGCCGGGCCGCACTGGATGCGGCTCTCGAAAAGCTGCCGCTGGTGGCGATCCTGCGCGGCGTCAGGCCGGACGAAATCGACGCTATCTTCGATGCGCTGGTGGCGGCGGGCTTCAAGATGATCGAGATTCCGCTCAATTCGCCGCGACCATGGGAGAGCCTAGAGCGGATCGCCAAGCGCTGCCCGGACGATGTGGTGATCGGCGCCGGTACCGTGCTCGACCCCAATGTCTGCCAGCGCCTGGCGGATCTCGACGCGCCGCTGGTGATCACTCCCAACAGCGACCCGCTGGTGGTCAGCGAAGCCGCGAGACTCGAGCTGGCGCCGATGATCGGCTGCCTGAGCCCGACCGAGGCGTTGGCCGCTGCCCAGGCCGGGGCGACGGCGCTGAAGCTGTTCCCCGCCGGCAGTCTGGGAACCGCCTACTTCAAGGACATCAAGGCGGTGATGCCGCTCGACATGCCGATATTCGCGGTGGGCGGCATCGATGTCCACAACATGGGCGACTGGATCGCCGCCGGGATCGACGGCTTCGGCTTCGGCGGTAGCGTCTACAAGCCCGGCTGGTCGGCCGATGAAGTCGGCGAGAGGGCGCGCGGGCTGATCAGTGAATGGCGGCGCATCAGGGAAGGCCTGAGCCAGGCCTCGGAACTCGAGCGCGAGGCCGACGCATGAGTGACGCTACGCACGCCGGTTCCGATCGCCTGATCGCCATCGACTGGGGGACCAGCAACTTCCGCGCCTTCCTGGTCGATCGCAGTAGTGGCGAATGCCTCGATAGCCGCCGCTCCGAAGCCGGCCTGCGCTCGCTCTCCAGTGCCGAATTCCCGCACTATTGCGCCGCCCAGGTGGGCGACTGGCGCGAAGAGGGCGGCGCGGCGTCGGGCGCTAAAAGCGTGCCGATCTACCTGGCCGGCATGGTCGGCTCCAAGCGCGGCTGGAGCGAGGCGCCGCAACTGGACCTGCCGGTGAGTGCCGCCGATCTGGCGGCGCATGTCGTGCCCGCGCCGGGGCTCGACAATGCCTGGATCGTGCCGGGGGTGAAGATCGTCGACGCCACGCATGTCGATGTGATGCGCGGCGAGGAGATCCAGGCCTTCGGTGCGCTGTCGCTGTGCAATACCCGGGAGGCGCTGTGTTGCCTGCCGGGCACGCACAGCAAGTGGGCGCGGCTCGTCGATGCGCAACTGGTCGATTTCACCACCGCCATGACCGGCGAGCTCTACCATGCGGTGCGCTTTCACACCCTGCCCGGCGAACCGGCTCGCGAATCGGCGGAGTTCGAGGCCGCGGCGTTCGACCAGGGGCTCGAGGCGGCCGGTCATCCGGCGGGAATACTGCACGCGCTGTTCGAGGCGCGCAGTCGTCATCTCTATTCAGGGTTGGCGAGCGAGCAGGTGGGAAGCTATCTCTCGGGGGTGACCATCGGCAGTGAAGTGCTGAGCCAACGGCGAATTCACCCGCAAGCTGGCGAGGTGATTCTGGTCGGGTCGAGCACGCTCAACGCGCTTTATCGTCGGGCGATGACCGCGGTGGGTTTCGAGGTTCGCGAGATCGATAGCGACCAGGCGACACTGGCCGGTTTGTGCACTCTAGCCGAGCAGCACCAGCGAAAAGCCTCGCATTGAGCGCACCTAATCGCTGTCCGAAATCGAGCGTCTGCGCTTTCAAAGCCAAACGAGCGATGCTGAAAAAGGCGGGCCCTGTGGCCCGCCTTTTTCATGTCAATGGCTCGTAAAATTGCCGGTTCAATAAGCGAGGCATGTCGAGGCAAGAAGCAGACGCTCAGGCGAGCTTCAGATAGCTTTCGAACTGTTCGACGATGGCCTTGGGCGATTCGCGGATATCGACGCGAAAGGCTTCATCGGCAGTCGGCGGCTCCAGCGTGCTCAGTTGGCTGTCGAGCATGTGCTCGCCGGCAAAGAAATGCGAGCCGCGGTTGTTGAGACGCTGCAGCAGGACTTCACGACTGCCGTGAAGGTAGAGAATCTTCAGGTTGGGTGCCCCTTGGCGCAGCACGTCGCGATAATGGCGCTTGAGTGCCGAGCAACCGATGACCACGTGGCGGTTCTCACTTCTATAGCGCCTGAAGATGTCGGCTAACGTGGCCAGCCAGCCTTCTCGATCCTCGTCGTTCAAGGGTTCGCCCCGCGACATCTTGGCGATGCTGGTCGGACTGTGATGATCGTCGGCATCGACGAATTCAGCACCAATTGACGCGGCTACGTCGCGTCCGATGTGCGACTTTCCTGATCCCGAAACCCCCATGACCAGGATGCAATGAGATGTGGTTTCCATGTCGGGGAAGCACTCATTTATTGATGTCAATTTAGCTTCGATACTAGCATTTTTCAGCCGCCAATGGGCGGATTGTCGGGCTGGCATCCGCCATTTTTCGATTAACCGCGACGGGGCTAGCCGATGTCGGGCCACTTTGGCGCGCCACGGCGTATCGCCGGCCCGACATGGTTTTGGGGACCTGAACGAAGCGGGACTATCGACTATCGTGAGGGAGCGGTCGAACCGGCGGTGCATGCGGAGCCCCGCCGGGCTGTCGGTCGCTCCGGTTGGCACGTTCCATGCATGTTCATCGCCATGATGCGGCTCCCGCTGGCTTCGAGGGGCGCCAAGCATTTCCTGGAGGTCGTGATGACGCAACCCATGTCGCAACGCCCGCGCCTGATCTTCACCGATCTGGATGGCTCGTTGCTCGATCACTACAGCTATGACTGGTCGCCTGCCGTGCCGTGGCTGAAGCGTTTGAAGCAGGCGGGCGTCCCGGTGATTCCGGTAACCAGCAAGACCCGCGCCGAGCTGATGTCGCTGCGGCTCGACCTGGGACTCGCCGACTCGCCGTTTATCGCCGAGAACGGCGCGGTGATCGGCTTGCCGGCGAGCTGGCAGCACGCCCGGCTGGACCGTGACCCACGCAATCTCGACGGCCTGTGCGTCAAGACCCCGAGCGTCGACAACGACTTCCTGTGGCGGCGCCTCGAGGTACTGCGCGAGCGGCTCAAGCTGTATTACCGCTGCATGCGCGAGATGACCGTCGAAGAGGTCATGCGCGCGACCGGGCTCGACGAGCCGCAGGCGCGCCAGTCGCGCATCCGCGAGGGCAGCGAACCGCTGCTCTGGGACGATAGCGACGAGGCGCTGGAAGTCTTCCGCAGGGCGCTGCACAACGACGGACTGACGCTGACCCGCGGCGGACACTTCTGGCACGTCATGGGCGATGTCGACAAGGGGCGCTCGTTGCGTTGGCTGATGGCCCGCTTCGAGGCGCTGCGCGGCGAGATGCCCGCGACCCTGGGCCTGGGCGACGGCCCCGACGACACCTCGATGCTCGAGACGGTGGACCAGGCGGTGCTGATTCGCGGCGAGCACCGTCAGCCGGTCTCGATCGTCAATCCGCACCTCTACTGCACCCGTAGCCCAGGCCCGGCGGGCTGGGCGGAAGGGCTCGATTACTGGCTCGGCGAGAGATTCTTCGCGCCTTCCTCGCAGGAGGGCGAGCCTGCATGAGCGGCGTTCCGGCGTTCCGGCGTTCCGGCGTTCCGGCGGTCGGCATTTCGCGTCGCCGGTTGCGATGGTAAAAGTACCGGTCCGTTCGCCATTGTAAGATGGACAAGACGATGACCGCTTCCGATGCCCGGTCCGCAGAAGCCCTGCCGATAGAGGCGCGATTGCCCGAGGTGCGGCGCGCCCTGGACACGCATTCCCGCGCGCTGCTGGTGGCTGAACCCGGCGCCGGCAAGACGACCCGCGTGCCGCTGGCCTTGCTGGACTCACCCTGGTGCGGCGAAGGGCGACTGTTGCTGCTCGAGCCGCGTCGCGTCGCGGCCCGATTGGCGGCCCGCTACATGGCCGAGCGGCTCGGAGAGCCGGTCGGCGAGACGGTGGGCTATCGCATGCGCGGCGAGACCCGGGTAAGTGCCCGCACGCGCCTGGAAGTGGTGACCCAGGGCGTATTGACGCGCCTGATCCAGGACGATCCGATGCTCGAAGGCATCGCGGGTATCGTCTTCGACGAATTCCATGAGCGTAGCCTGGAGGCCGATCTGGGCCTGGCCCTGGCGCTCGACGCCCAGGCCGGTCTGCGCGAGGACCTGCGGCTCTTGGTGATGTCGGCGACGCTCGACGTCGAGGCGCTCGAGGCCGTGCTTGGAGAGGTCCCGCTCATCGACTGCCCGGGGTTGAGCTTCCCGGTGACCACGCATTACCGTCCCCTCAACAGCCGCGACGTCGCGGCGTCCCAGCAGGCCGCCGTGGTCCGCGAGGCGCTGGCCCGCGAGGCCGGCGACGTGCTGGTGATCCTGCCCGGTGTCGGCGAAATCCGCCGGCTGGCCCGGGAACTGGCCGGGCTGTCCGGCGAAGTGGTGGTTCGCGAACTGCACGGCCGGCTGCCGCTCGAGACCCAGCAACAGGCATTGAGCCGCGATACCGACGGGCGCCGGCGGGTCGTACTGGCCACCGCCATCGCCGAATCCAGCGTCACCGTGGACGGCGTGCGCATTGTCATCGATAGCGGTTTCGCCCGCGAGCCGGTCTTCCAGCCTCGCCTGGGGCTGACGCGACTCGCCACGCGGCGGGTCAGCCGGGCCAGCGCCGACCAGCGACGCGGTCGCGCCGCCCGCCAGGGCCCCGGCATCTGCTATCGGCTGTGGGCCGAGGAGCAACCGCTGCCGGCCCACGCCGAGCCCGAGATCCGCCAGGCCGATCTGGCACCGCTGGCCTTCGAGTTGGCGCGCTGGGGGATTGCCGAGCCCGAGGCGTTGGACTGGGTGACGCCACCGCCGTCGGGGGCGCTGGACGCCGGGCGTACCTTGCTGCAACGCCTGGGACTGCTCGACGACGGCCATCGTCTCACCGCGCTGGGTAGGGCCTGTTCGCGCTACCCCGTGCATCCGCGTCTGGCGGTGATGCTCGAGCGGGCCGCCGAGTTCGATGCGCGGTCGCTGGCCTGCTGGCTGGCGGCCCTGCTCGAGGGGCGGGGCGGCGGCGAGGAGCGGGACCTGGCGGCGACCCTGGCCGCGCGGCCCGAGCGGCAGGCCAAGGGCGCGGATCGGCAGTGGCAGCGCGATGCCCGGCGACTGGCCGAGACGCTCGGTTGCGACCTGGCGGTAGGGACGCTTGCGCCGCTCGGCGAACTGCTGGCCATGGCCTATCCCGAGCGGGTGGCGCTGCGCCAGGCACCGGGACGTTTCAAGCTGGCCGCGGGTAGCCTGGCCCTGATCGATGCCGCGCACCCGCTGGGTCACGCCGAGGCGCTGGTCGCGGTGGAACTCGACGGCCAGGCGCAGGGGGCCCGGATCTTCCGCGCCGCCGCGATCGATCCCTCGCGCCTCGGGGCGCTGTTTCCCGAGACCCGGGAGTTCCGTGCCCGTCTGACATGGAGCGATTCCGAAGGACGGCTGATCGGCGAAGAGGTCAGGGCGCTGGGCGAGCTGGTGCTGGAGAGTCGCCCGCTGCGCGAGATGCCCGAGGAGGCGGTGCGTGCGGCACTGCTGGCGGCGCTGCGCCGACGCGGTCGGCTCGCGCTCGACCCGCAAGCCGAGCAATTGTGTGCGCGCGTGGCGTTGCTGCGCCGCGAATGCGGCGACGAGTGGCCCGACTGGTCGGAGCAGCGGCTGCTCGAGACGCTGGAGAGTTGGCTGGCACCCTATCTCGACGGAGTTCGGCGTCTCGATCGCCTCGATGCCTTGCCATTCGAGCGGATCCTGCTCGACCGGCTCGACTGGCAGAGCCGCCAGGCGCTCGACGAGCTGGCGCCGACGCATCTCACCGTGCCCAGCGGCTCGCGTATCCGCCTCGACTATCGCGGCGACGAGCCGGTGCTTGCCGTGAAGCTGCAGGAGCTGTTCGGGCTCGGCGAAACGCCGCGGCTCGCGGGCGGTCGCGTACCGGTGATGCTGCACCTGCTGTCGCCGGCGGGACGCCCGCTGCAGGTGACCCGCGACCTTGCCAGCTTCTGGGACCAGGGCTATTTCGAGGTCCGCAAGGACATGCGCGGGCGCTACCCCAAGCATCCCTGGCCCGAGGACCCCCGAGCGGCGGTGCCCACCGCGAAGACCAAGCGTCGCAAGCCATGAGCCTCGACCGGCCAGCAATACCCATGTCCCGGTGCGGTCATCTTCGGAATAATCCCCTCCCACAAAGGCCCTCAGGGCCCGCACTTCGGTGAGAGCGAGTTCGGCCCTCGACACCGGCTTCCGTCTTCGGCTTAGGAAACGAGCGTGCTTTCGTAAACGTGGCTGATGGACGTTCCATTCCAGACATATTCGAGATGGCGACCCTGCCAGGCGGGGCTCAAGGCGGGGGGGCGGAACACCGCTGCACACTCCCCGCCTGGGTGGCGCACGCTGGGATAAACCACGCCGTAGCGATGCCCTTCGCGGAGCTTTCCACCCAGCGCCTGACCGGCGCTCCAGTCGTCGGGGTCGAGCAACGGCGAAGTGGGCGGTTCCGCCCGCAGGTCCACCATCTCGGCTGCCAGGTTGGACAGGTACACACGCTTTTGCACTCGCGTCGGTGGCTGGGAGGCGTCACGCAGAAACCGCTCGGTGTGATGGCGCGTCTCGGCGATGGCCGTGGCTTCGACGAGTGCGCAGTAATAGACACCGAATGAGCCATCGGTAAACCGCGAGCCGTTGGGGTTGATATGACAGAACGCGGCCATGATGGGTGACCAGCCCGGTCCTACCCGGCGATCCTCGGGCGAGACTAGATGGATCGTGCCCAGCTCATCCCTGACGCGCGGATTGGTTGCCATCTCCACCTCCATGAGCAGCTCCCAATCCCCCGGGTTTTGGTTGACGGCCTCGAACAGATCGATGGGCGGAAAGCGCGAGGAGACGATGCGATAACAAGGCGACCACACTACCTGCGATCGTGGATAGTCATGCATCACCAGCCTCGACTTGCATCGAGGTACTGGCGCACCACAAAGAGATCGCCCATTTTTCCGGCTTTCAGCCGGTCGATGGGCGCTTGACCATTGAATACGGGGTTGGCGTTCCGGGTATGCAGCCAATGGTCGATGGCCGTCTGGTCGGGCAGCAACAACTTCAGCGCCTTGTAGATGCCGAGAACGTAGGAGGCTCGCTCGAACTGATTGGCGTCCAGGCGGGCGGTTTCTGGCCGGGCTTTCCAGCGCCGGTAGGTGGAGTCGGCGGCCCCCAGCAGGTGAGCCATGTCAGGTCCGGACAGTCGCCACTCTTTGGCAATGTTCGGCAGGGTGCGCATGACGGCCGCTCCCCGGGCCTCATGCTGCGCTGGCACTGCAACGGTCATACGACGCTCCTCGTGTAAGTGTGCTCAATTGAGCATTGTAGTACAAATTTCGCTCATTCGAGCGAAAACGTCACTTCGTTACTTCTTGTATGGAACTCGAGGGGCATGTGCCGAGAGTCTTGAGCGACGTCCGATAGCTGGTACGGCAGAAGCCGTGCCGACGGTTCGCCTCAGGCGCGTGACGCGCATCCGTTGTCGCTTTTCGTCAATTGATGACGGCGTTCAACGACGACACTGGGCGTAACTTTTAAGGCACTTCAAGTAAGGCATTTCAAGCCAGCCGCTTCCAGCCAGCTCAAAGGCTGCGTCGACAAGGTCACGCCGAACAAGCCACCTCTAAGCAAGCCATCTCTAAGAGAGTACAGCCATGCAATCCAAGGTCATTCTCACCTGTGCGGTCACCGGGGCCGGCGACACCACCGCCAAGAACCCCAACGTGCCGATCACCCCCAAGCAGATCGCCGACAACTGCATCGAGGCCGCCAAGGCCGGCGCCAGCGTGGCGCACATCCACGTTCGCGACCCCGAGACGGGCGGCATCAGCCACTCGCAGGATCACTTCCGGGAAGTGATGGAGCGGGTGCGCGACGCCGACACCGACATCGTCATGAACATCACCGCCGGCGGCGGCGGCGACTGGGTGCCGGACGCCCAGGATCCTTACCGCGGCGGGCCGGGTAGCGACATCCAGACCCCCGCCGAGCGTCACGCCCCGGTAGGCGAGCTGTTGCCGGAGCTGTGCACCCTGGACTGCGGCAGCCTCAACTTCGGCGACTCGGTCTACATCAATACCGCCGACTGGCTGCGCGAACACGCCCGGCTGGTGCAGGCCGCGGGCGTCAAGCCGGAGCTCGAATGCTTCGATCTGGGCCATGTGTGGTTCGCCCGCCAGCTCCAGCAGGAGGGACTGATCGACGGCGATCCGCTGTTCCAGCTGTGCCTGGGCATTCCCTGGGGCGCCGAGGCGGACACCGAGACCATGCTGGCGATGCGCAACAAGCTGCCGGCGAATGCCATCTGGGCGGCGTTCGGCATCGGCCGCGCGCAGATGCCGATGGTCGCCCAGGCGGCCCTGCTCGGCGGCCACGCGCGGGTCGGCCTGGAGGACAACCTGTATCTCAAGAAAGGTGTACTGGCGCGCAACGGCGAGCTGGTCGAGAAGGCTGCCGGGCTCATCGAGAACCTCGGATCGCGGGTCATGACCCCCGCCGAGACCCGCGCGCACCTGGCGCTGCGCGACCCGCATACCGGACAGACGGTCGAAAAAACCGCAGGAGGTGAGGCATGAGCCGGCAACTAGCGGTAATCGGTACCGGGGTGATCGGTAACGGTTGGATCGCCCGCGCGCTGGGCCGCGGCTGGGACGTGGTCGCCTTCGACCCGGCGCCCGGCGCCGAGGCCCGCACCCGCACCGCGGTGGAGCAGGCCTGGCCGTCGCTCGAGCGCCTGGGCCTGGCCGAGGGCGCCGACCCGGCGCGGCTGACCTTCGTCGACAGCCTCGAGGAGGCGGTGAAGGGCGCCGAGCTGATCCAGGAGAACGTCCCCGAGCGGCTCGAGCTCAAGCGCGAGATCCTCGCCAAGCTCGACGCCGCCGCCGATCCGCAGACGGTGATCGGCTCGTCGACCTCGGGCTTCAAGCCCAGCGATCTTCAACAGGATTGCGCGAAGGCGCCGGGCCGGGTGATCGTCGCCCATCCGTTCAACCCGGTCTACCTGCTGCCGCTGGTCGAACTGGTGGGCGGCGAGGCCACCATCAACGGCCAGACCGAGCGTGCCCAGGCACTGTATCAGGACCTGGCGATGCGCCCGCTGGTGGTGCGCCGCGAGATCGAGGGGCATATCGCCGATCGGCTGATGGAAGCGCTGTGGCGCGAGGCGCTGCACCTGGTCAACGACGGCGTGGCCACCACCGAGGAGATCGATGCCGCGGTGGTCTACGGCTGCGGGCTGCGCTGGTCGTTGATGGGCACCTTCCTGACCTTCCACCTGGCGGGCGGCGATGGCGGCATGCGCCACATGCTCGAGCAGTTCGGCCCGGCGCTGAAGCTGCCGTGGACCAAGCTCGAGGCCCCGGAGCTCACCGATGAGTTGATCGACAAGGTGGCGGAGGGTTGCGAACAGCAGGCCGCCGGTCGCTCGGTCGCCGAGCTGGAAGCGCGCCGCGACGAGTTCCTGGTGCGCCTGCTGGCGCTGGTCGAGGAGTACTGGCCCGAGGCCGAAGGGCTCCAGGGCCGGATTTGACGGAGACGCTCATGAGCGAAGCGAATTCAGGCCGCGCCGCGCAGCGCATCCTGGCCACCACGGTGGCGGCCGAGTGGGTCGACTACAACGGCCACATGAACGATGCCGCCTATGCGCTGGTGTTCTCCCAGGCGGTGGATGCGCTGATGGCGGTGATCGGCCTCGACGGCGCGGGGCGCGAGCGCCATGCCTATACTCTCTATACGCTGGAGACCCATCTGTGCTATCGCCGCGAGGCGCATCGTGATCAGCCATTGACGGTCGAGGTGGTGTTGATCGACCGTGACGCCAAGCGCCTGCATGCATTCTTCAGCATGCTCGACGAAGCGGGCGAGTGCCTGGCGACCAGCGAACAGATGCTGATGGGGATCGCCACCGACAGCGTCCGCCCGGGGCCGTTCCCCGAACCGGTGGCGGCGCGTATCGCCGCCTTGCCGCACAGTGGGGACGGCGCCTGGCCGGCACTGGCCGGGCGGCGCATCGCCATCCCCCGGCGGGAGGCGTCAACTTGAGATAGACGAGGCAGGAGGCACCATGCCAGCAAGCGGCGCGGACAACACCAGCGATATCGGCGTGGATGATTTCATCCGGCGTTTCGAGCGCGGCATGCAGGCGGTGAACGACGCCGAGGACATGCTCACCGCGCGGCGGCGCTACGAGGCGCTGTGCGAAAGCTTCGCCCCGCCGGATCCCGACTCGCTGAGCGTCGAGGATACCGACCTCGACGGCGTCAGGGTGCGCCGTCTGCGCCCGTCAGGAGTCAATGCCGGTGCCGCGGCCGATGCCCGCGGCACGGAATGCGTTCTCTATATCCATGGCGGCGGCTGGAGCCTGGGCTCGGTGAAGAGCCACCATGGGATTGCCTCGGACCTCGCGGTGCGCCTCGAGCGCGAAGTGATCAGCGTCGATTACCGCCTGTCCCCCGAGGCCGACTACAGCCAGGCCATCGACGACTGCCACGCGGTCGTCGAGCTGGCCCGGCCGGTCGCGCTGGTCGGCGACAGCGCCGGGGCCAGGCTGGGGCTGGACCTGGCGCGCCGGCTCGGCTGGCAGCCGCCGCTGGGGCTCGTCTACCCACCGGTGGGTACGCCCAGCCTGGAAACCCTGGGCCCCGACGCGCCGCTGCTCACCCGCGAGGAGGTGCTCGCCAGCTGGCGACAGGTCGCCCGCAGCGTCTCGAAACTCTGCGAAGCGCGTTCGCCGGCGCCGCAGATCGTCGCCCTGGCGGTCGAGCGCGATCCGCTGACGCGGCCCTTCGAGGCGGCGATCGCCGACTGGCGCGCCACCGGCGCCGAGATCGACTACTTCTGCGCGGCGGGCATGGTCCACGGCGCCCTGCATGCGCACGCCCTGTTGCCGGCGATGCGCGATGCCTGGCGGGACTACTGCCAGGCCCTGAAGGCCCGCCTGGACTGAACGGGCATGGCGAACGCCCTGATCCTTCGATACTTTACGCCTGCCTGATCCGCGCAGACGGCTAGACTGGCAGTAACAGGAGGTTTCCACCTGGCCGACTGACGGCCGGAACGGAAATCACGCGTCGGTTCCGTGCGTTCTCAAAAGCGTCGCTCGGCGGCGAAAGGCTAATGGCAGCATGCTCCCTGGCGGCTCGCGGTCCGCTCATCGCCATCGGCGGTGCCGAGGATCGCACGTCCGATCTGGCGATCCTCAACCAGGTGTTTTCCCACGCCCCGGCGGGCAACGCCGAAGTCGCGGTGATAGCCACCGCGAGTTCGATCCCCGAGCAGATACTGCCCATCTATAAAGCGGCCTTCGAGCGGCTGGGCGCGAGCCAGGTCCACACGCTGTCGATCGAGGATCGCCAGCAGGCGGCCGAGCGCGACGTCGTGCGGCTGATCGAGCGCAGCGGGGTGATCTTCTTCACCGGCGGCGATCAGTTGCGGCTGACCCATGTCATGGGCGGCTCGCCGGCGCTCAAGGCGATCCATGCCTGCTCGCGGGCCGGCGCGGTGGTGGCCGGCACCAGCGCGGGCGCGGCGGCGCTGCCGAGCACGATGATCTACAACAGTGTCGCCGAGGATGCCCTGCGCAAGGGCGCGGTCAACATGTCCTCGGGGCTCGGGCTGGTCGAGGGCCTGATCATCGACAGCCATTTTCTCAAGCGCGGCCGCTTCACGCGGCTGATGGAGGTCGGGGCGGCCAACCCGCAACACCTGGGGGTCGGACTCAGCGAGGACGCCGCGGTGATCATTCACCGGCATGGCGTGCTCGAGGCGATCGGCCCGGGCCACGTTATCATCATCGACAGCCGCGACCTGGCCAGCTCGAATATCGCCGAGCTGGCGATGGGCGCGCCGGTGGCGATCGAGAACATGATCCTGCACGCCCTGATCAGCGGCCACGGCTTCGACGTCGAGGCGCGCCGCTATCTCGACGCCGGCGCGCTTCGGGCCTGCCTCGCGGAGCACCGATGAAGATCCTCGAACATCGCGCCCTGCGCGGACCCAACTATTACAGCCGCTACGTGGCCATCTTCATGCGCCTGGACATCGGCGAACTCGAGCAGCGGCCGAGCGACACCGTCCCCGGCATCGTCGCGCGAATCACCGAACATCTGCCCACCCTCGAGGAGCATCGCTGCTCGATCGGTCGCCCCGGCGGCTTCCTAGAGCGCCTGGCGCGCGGTACCTGGGCCGGGCACATCGTCGAGCACGTGGCGATCGAACTGCAGAACCTGATCGGCTTCTCGGTGGGCTACGGCAAGACCCTGGATACCAGCGAAACGGGCATCTACAACGTCGTCTACCGCTACCGGGACGAGGCCTGCGGACTGGCCGCCGGCGTCGAGGCGGTGGATATCGTCGAGCGGCTGTTCGATGGCCGGCCGATCGACATGCCTTTGATCATCGCGCGGCTCAAGGCGGTGCGCGACGCGCATATGCTGGGGCCTTCCACCGCCTCGATCGTCGCCGCGGCCGACCAGCGCGGCATTCCCTGGATGCGGCTGAGCGAGGACAGCAGCTTCGTGCAGCTCGGCCACGGCCATCGCCAGCAGCGCATCCAGGCGACCGTGACGGGGCGTACCAACCTGATCGGCTATGGCATCGCCGACGACAAGAACTGGACCAAGCAACTGCTCGGCGACGCCGGCATCCCGGTGCCGCGCGGCCGGGTGTGCGACTCGCTCGAGGCGGCACTCGAGGCCGCGCGAACGCTGGGCTATCCGCTCGTGGTCAAGCCACTGGTGGGCAATCACGGCCGCGGCGTGAGTACCGGAATACACGACGACCAGATCCTGCGCGAGGCCTTCGAAGCCGCCACCCGGCGCCACTCGTCGGTGATCGTCGAGCAGCACATCCGCGGCGACGACCACCGCCTGCTGGTGATCGACGGCAGGCTCGTCGCCGCGGCGCGGCGGCGACCGGCGCATGTCGTCGGCGACGGCGTGGCCACGCTGCAGGCGCTGGTGGAGGCCGAGAACCGCGACCCCAGGCGCGGCCTGGGCCACGAGAACCTGCTCACCCGGATTCAGCTCGATGAGCAGTCGCAGCGCCTGATCGAGCAGCAGAACCTGACCCTGCAGAGCGTGATCGCCGCCGGCGAGATCGTCTATCTCAAGCCCACCGCCAACCTGAGCACCGGCGGCACGGCCACCGACGTGACCGACGAGGTCCATCCCGAAGTCCGCTACATGGCGGAGCGCATCGCCCGGCTGGTGGGGCTCGACATCATCGGGATCGACCTGCTGGCCGAGACTTTGAGCCGGCCGTTGGAGGAGCAGGCCGCGGCGGTGGTCGAGGTCAACGCCGGGCCGGGATTTCGCATGCACCTGTCGCCGACACACGGCGAGGGGCGCGAGGTCGGCCGCCACGTGGTGGACATGCTGTTCGGCGAGGGCGACGACGGGCGCATCCCGATCGTCGCGATCACCGGTACCAACGGCAAGACCACCACGGTGCGGCTGCTCGCGCACCTGCTGCGCCAGGCCGGACGCAAGGTCGGCATGGCCTGTACCGGCAGCATCGAGATCGACAACCACGTGATCATGCGCGGCGACTACAGCGGCCCCCAGGCGGCCGCCATCGTGCTGCGCGAGCCGACCGCCGAATGCGCGGTGCTCGAAGTGGCGCGCGGTGGCATCATGCGCCGCGGGCTGGGCTTCGATGCCTGCGACGTGGGCGTGTTGCTGAATATCGCCAGCGATCATCTCGGCGAAAGCGACATCCACACCCTCGACGACCTGGCGCGCTGCAAGACGGTGGTCATCGACGCGGTGCGCGACGGCGGAACCGCCGTGCTCAACGCCGACGATTCGCGGGTCCTGGCGGCCCGGGAGTGGGCGCGGGGCGAGACGATCCTTTTCTCCCTGGACCCCGATTCGCCGTCGGTGCGCCGTCATGTCCGCGAGCACGGTGTGGCCTTCACCGTGGTCAACGGCTGCATCGTGATGCGCCAGGGGCAGGTCCAGGCCGAGATCGTTCCGGTCTTCGACGTACCCATCGCCTTCGAGGGCCATGCCCGCTTCAACGTCGCCAACGCGCTGGCGGCCAGCGCCGCCGCCCATGCCCTGGGGCTGGGCATCGCCGACATCCAGCGTGGCCTGCAGACCTTCCATCCCACCCACGGCCAGAATCCCGGACGCACCAACCTGCTGGTGGCCGATGGGGTTCAGGTGCTGGTCGACTACGGCCACAACGTCGCGGCGCTCATCGCCCTCGACGAGCTGGTGAACTGCCTGCCGGCGCGGCGGCGCATCGCCGTGGCCAGCGCACCGGGCAACCGCCGCGACGAGGACCTCATGGCACTGGGCGCGCAGCTTGCCCGGATGCACGACACGGTCTACATCTACGAGACCGACCCGCGCGGGCGGGCTGTGGGTGAAACCGCCGCGCTGTTGTGCCGTGGCGCCGAAGCGCTGGCCGCGGGGGAGCCGGGCGAGCGCGGCGGAGGGAGATGCCGCGTCGCGCTGATCATGGACGAGCACCAGGCCATCGACGCGGCCTTCGCCGAGGCCGGCCAGGACGATCTGCTGGTCCTGCTGGTCGATGACATCGAAAGCGTCATCGAGCGTCTCAAGGGGCGCCGGTTCACAACCGCCACGCCGGGCGAGGAGCCGTGAACGCGCTGTCGGGCGGACGACTGAGTGAGCCGGCGCCGGAGCGGGCGATTTCCGCGCGACGGCCCATTCCCGTTACACTAAAGGGATTGGCTCCACGGCGGATATCCAGCGATGCATTGTCCCTTTTGCGGTAAGAACGATACCAAGGTCACCGACTCGCGGTTGGTCGCCGAGGGCGATCAGGTACGACGGCGTCGCCAGTGCGCCGGCTGCGGCGAGCGCTTCACCACCTACGAGACCGCCGAACTGGTCATGCCGCGGGTGATCAAGGCCGACGGCTCGCGGGAATCGTTCGACGAACGCAAGCTGCGCGACGGCATGCTGCGCGCGCTGGAGAAGCGCCCGGTGAGCGCCGAATCGACCGAGGCCGCCGTCGAACGCATTCGCCAGCGCCTGCGCGCCCGCGGCGAGCGCGAGGTCGAGGCGGGCGAGATCGGCGAGGAGGTGATGCGCGCCTTGAAGCGCCTCGACCAGGTCGCCTATATCCGCTTCGCCTCGGTCTATCGACGCTTTCAGGATATCGACGAGTTTCGCGCCGAGATCGATCGCCTGGCTCAGGAGCCCAACTTCTCGCCCAACGAAGAAGAGCACTGAGCGATAGCGTATCTATCGGCATGGCGCGCTCTGCCGTGTTCATGCGCAATCTCTAGCCTCTAGCGTCAAGGGATGACATGGCCAAGACCACCCCCGAATCCTACATGGCCCGCGCGCTCAAGTTGGCGCATCGCGGGCTTTACACCACCGACCCCAACCCGCGCGTCGGCTGCGTGCTGGTCAAGGGCGGGCGCATCGTCGGCGAAGGCTGGCATGTGCGTGCCGGCGAGCCGCATGCCGAGATCCATGCGCTGCGCGCGGCCGGCGAGGCGGCGCGCGGAGCGACCGCCTACGTGACCCTGGAACCCTGCGCGCACCACGGCCGCACCGGACCCTGCGCCGAGGCGTTGATCGAGGCCGGTGTCGCCAAGGTGGTGGCGGCGATGAGCGACCCCAACCCCGAGGTCGGCGGGCGCGGCCTGGCATTGCTTCGCGAGGCCGGCATCGAGCTCGAGCTCGGTCTGCTGGAAAGCGAGGCGCGGGCCCTGAACCCGGGGTTCATCGCGCGGATGAGCCGCGGGCGGCCGTTCGTGCGGTTGAAGATGGCGATGAGTCTCGATGCGCGCACCGCGATGGCCAGCGGCGAATCGCAGTGGATCACCGGCCCCGCGGCGCGGCGCGAGGTGCAGCGTCTGCGCGCGCGCTCGAGCGCGGTGATGACCGGCGTCGAGTCGGCGATCTTCGACAACTCGCGGCTCACCGTGCGCGCCGATCAACTGGGCTTCGAGGGCGAGCAGGGCGAGGCGATCGCCGCCCGCCAGCCGCTGCGGGTGATCGTCGACACGCGGCTACGGCTGCCGTTGGCGGCGGCCTGCCTGAGCGAGCCGGGGCGTACGCTGATCGTCGCCTGCAGCCAGGACGCCGAGCGCCGCGCCGCGTTGGAAGCGGCCGGCGCCGAGGTGCTGATCATGCCCAGCGGAAGCGACGGCCGCGTCGATCTGGTGGCGCTGCTCGATCATCTGGCCACGCACGAGGCGTGCAACGAAGTCCTGCTCGAGACCGGGGCGACGCTCGCCGGGGCGATGCTCGACGCCGAGCTAATCGACGAGATGCAGCTGTTCGTCGCGCCCACGCTGTTGGGCGGCGAGGCGCGCCCGCTGTTCGCGATCCCCGGGCTCGAGCGCATGGCGCAGCAGCGGCCGTTGCTGATCGACGACATCCGCGCCGTCGGCCACGACTGGCGTATCATCGCCCGTCCGCAACGCGGCGTATGACGCCCCCTCGGGGGACTGGCGCGCGCGCCTGCAGACAGGTACCCTGACCGCCGACCTGACCCGGCGAAGTGACAAAGGCGCGCGAAACAGTCGCCATTTGCCGACAACGCCGTTCGAAAAGACCGGAGATTCCATGGCGCTCTCTTCTTCACAGTCCGCTTCTTCACAGCCCGCCGACGCTTCGACGTCCGCCCAGGGCCTGGCACGTATCGAAGCGCTGGTCGAGGACATTCGCCAGGGCAAGATGGTGATCCTCATGGACGACGAGGATCGCGAGAACGAAGGCGACATCATCATGGCCGCCGAGAAGGTCGAGGCAGAGCACATCAACTTCATGGCGCGCCACGCACGCGGCCTGATCTGCCTGCCGATGACCCGCGAGCGCTGCGAGCGGCTCAACCTGCCATTGATGGTGCGCGACAATGGCTCGGGCTTCGGCACCAAGTTCACGCTGTCGATCGAGGCCGCCGAGGGCGTTTCCACCGGCATCTCGGCCGCCGATCGGGCGCGCACCGTGCAGGCCGCGGTGGCGCGCGACGCCAAGCCCGCGGATATCGTCCAGCCCGGGCATATCTTCCCGCTGATGGCCGAGCCGGGCGGGGTGCTGCGCCGCGCCGGCCATACCGAGGCGGCCTGCGACCTGGCGGCGATGGCCGGCTTCGAGCCCAGCGGCGTGATCTGCGAGGTGATGAGCGACGACGGCAGCATGGCGCGGCGCCCCGAACTCGAGCGCTTCGCCGCCGAGCACGGCCTTAAGATCGGCACCATCGCCGACCTGATCCACTATCGCATTCATACCGAGCAGACCATCGAGCGCGTCGAGTCGCAGCCGGTGGAGACTGCGTTCGGTCCGATGACCCTGCAGGTGTTCCACGATCGCATCCAGGGCGCCCACCACCTGGCACTGGTCAAGGGCGAGCCGACGCCCGACGCGTCGACCACGGTGCGCGTGCATCTCGCCGACAGCCTGCGCGATCTGCTGACGCTGCAAAAGCCCGAGCGCAGCAACTGGACCGCGCACCACGCCCTGGCGAAGATCGCCGCGGCCGACGCCGGGGTCTTCGTGCTGCTCGACGACGGCCGCGCCTCGCTCGACTTCAAGTCGCAGCTGGACATCTTCCTCGAACGTCGCCGGGCGCCGCGCACCAGCGATTCCGATGGCGCCGGCAACTACCTGATGATCGGTACCGGCTCGCAGATCCTGCGTCAGCTGGGGGTCGGCAAGATGCGCCTGTTGAGTTCGCCGTGGAAGTTTTCCGCGCTGTCGGGTTTCGACCTGGAAGTGGTCGAACGGCTGGATGCCGATTCCGCCGATGCGGGCGAGCCGCTAGAATAAGCCCCCTTTTTTGTCAGGACATGGTTATGCAACCGATTTCTCAAGTCGAAGGTTCCTTCACCGATGTCGACGGTCGCTACGTGATCGTCGTGGGGCGCTTCAACCACCACGTGGTCGACAGCCTGGTCGAGGGCGCCGTCGATAGCCTGGTGCGCCACGGTGTCGACGAGGACAACATCGATCTCGTCCACGTTCCGGGCGCCTGGGAGCTGCCGCTGGCCGTCAAGCGCGCGCTGCGCGTGGTCAAGCCCGACGCGGTGATCGCGCTGGGCGCGGTGATCCGCGGCGGCACGCCGCATTTCGAATATGTCGCCGGCGGCTGCAACAGCGCCCTGGGGGCGCTGCAACTGGAATTCGAGACGCCGGTCGCCAATGGCGTGCTGACCGTCAACTCCATCGAGCAGGCCATCGAGCGCGCCGGCACCAAGGCCGGCAACAAGGGCGCCGAGGCGGCCATGGCGGCGATGGAGATGGTGTCGCTGATGAAGCGCTTCGGGGGCCAGGCATGAGCCGCCGGGAACAGCCGACGAGCAGCGCCCGTGAGGCGCGTCACGCCGCCCGCGAACTGGCCGTTCAGGGTCTTTATCAGTGGCAGATGACCGGCAAGGCGGTGACCAGCGTGGAAGCCGAGTTCCGCAGCCAGATCGCCGACGAGGATCTCGAGGACCACGAGAACTGGCGCAAGGTGATGGAGATCGCCGACCTGGCGCTGTTCCACGACCTGCTGCACAACGTGGCCCGTAACTGCGGCGAGCTGGACGCCGCCATCGCGCCGCTGCTCGACCGGCGCATCGAGGATCTCGATCCCATCGAGCTGGCGATCCTGCGCCTCGGTACCTACGAGCTGTCGCATCGCCTCGAAGTGCCGTATCGCGCGGTGATCAACGAAGGCGTCGAGCTGGCCAAGTCGTTCGGCGCCACCGATGGCCACAAATACGTCAACGGCATCCTCGACAAGCTCGCCGGACGCTTGCGGATGACCGAGGTCAACGCACGCCGTCGCTGACGTGCCCGTTCCCATGCTGAGCGAATTCGAGCTCATAACCCGCTACTTCGCAGGCCCGGCGCAGTCCGCCGCGGCTGGCGTGCCTGGCGTCGGTTCCGGGGTCGTCCTGGGCCCGGGCGACGACTGCGCGGTGCTGGCGCCGACCCCCGGCAGCCAGCTGGCGATCAGCGTCGACTCGTCGCTGGCCGACGTGCACTTTCCCGCCGATGCGCCGGCCGCGGCGATCGGTCACCGGGTGTTGGCGGTGGCGCTCAGCGACCTGGCGGCGATGGGCGCGCGGGCGCGCTGGTGCGTGATGGCGATCACCCTGCCAGAGGCCGACGACGCCTGGCTGGCCGGTTTCGCCGAGGGTTTCCATGCGCTGTGCCGGGCCTGCGAGATGATCCTCGTCGGCGGCGACGTGACTCGCGGGCCGTTGAGCGTCTCGGTGACCGTGCATGGCGAGTTCCCCGCGGGGCAGGCGTTGACCCGCGGCGGCGGTAAAGCCGGCGACGTGCTGGCGGTGACCGGTTCGCTGGGCGGCGGCCGCGGCGGGCTCGACGCCTGGTATGCCGGCGAGCGCGAGCTCGACGATCCGCTGCTGGCCGCTTACCTGCTGCCGCAGCCGCGTCTGGCGGCGGGCGAGGCGCTGCGCGGGCTGGCGCACAGCGCCATCGATATCTCCGACGGCTTGCTCGTCGATCTCGATCATCTGTGTACCGCCTCCGGCCTGGGCGCCGAACTCGAGGCCGCCGACCTGCCGCTGAGCGCCGGTCTGGTGGCACGCCTCGGCGAGGCGGCTGCCCGCGAGGCGGCGCTGTGCGGCGGCGACGATTACGAGCTGTTGATCAGCCTGCCGGCCGCGCAATTCGAAACCGCCCGGCAACGCCTCGCCGCTGTCGATGTACCGCTGACCGTCATCGGCCGTCTGCGCCAGGCGCCGGGCATCGCCGGGGTCGACGCCGGCCTGTTGCGCAACGGTTGGCGGCATTTCCCGGAGGGCGCGTCATGAACCGAGCGCCTGCCAGCGTCTGGCGTCGGCCGACGCACTTCTTCGCCTTTGGCCTGGGCAGCGGCGCCGTGCCGTTCGCCCCGGGGACCTTCGGTACCCTGGCGGCCATTCCCTTCTACTGGCTGTTGTCCGATCTCGAGCTGTCCTGGTACCTGGGCCTGACCCTGTTCGCCGGCCTGGTCGGCATCTGGCTGTGCGGAAAGACCTCGCGGGACCTGGGAGTCCACGATCATTCGGGGATCGTCTGGGACGAATTCGTCGGTTACTGGCTGACCATGGCCGCGGTACCGTTCTCATGGGAGGCGGCGCTGTGGGGGTTCGTGGTGTTCCGAATCTTCGACATCATCAAGCCCTGGCCGATTCGCTGGGTCGACCGGCGCATCACCGGCGGCTTCGGCATCATGCTCGACGACGTGCTCGCCGGGGTCTTTGCCTGGAGTACCATGCATCTGTGGTTCTGGCTGCATTAGCCTGGCCCCACGTCTCATCTATTTTTTCAGCGCTTCTAAGGTCTAGCGTCGGTTCGAAGTCGTGAAGGAGACTCGCATGCGCAAGAGATGGCTGGCGGTGGCGCTGGTGCTGGTTGTCGGCGTGGCGGGCTACCTGGGCGCCCAGGCCTATTCGAGTCACGTCTTCGAGCGCGAGCTGGCGCGCGCGGTGGCCGAGGCCAACGCTGATGGCCGCTTCCGGGTCGAGCGTGACGTCGGCGAGCGCGGCTGGTTTCATTCCCAAGGCCGTATTGCGCTGAGTCCGGCCGGCGAGGGCGGCGATTGGCGGCTCGTGCTGCCCTTTGATGCGCGCCATGGCCTCCTGCATACGCGTCTCGGCGGCGCGCTGCAAATACGCCTGGCGAGCGACGCGGGCGAGCCCCGGGCGCTGTTCGGCGATGTGCTGGCCAGCGCCGAACCGCGCTGGACCGCAACGCTGGACCATTTCGAGCGCCATGGCGAGGCGCATGTCACGCTCGCCGACTTCGAACTGGCGACGCCGGGCGGTCGGCTCGCCTTCACCGGTGCCGAGCTCGACCTCAGCGGACGCCTCGGCGACCTGCGCCTTACCGGCCAGGTCGCCCCGCTGCGACTCACTCAGGGCGATCGGCAACTGATCGCGGGGCCGCTGTTCATCGACAGCCGCTATCGGTTCGACGCCCACGGCGATTACTACCATCAGCGCAACGAGCTGATCCTCGACTCGCTGGAGTACCGCGACCCGCGTCGCGCGCCGCTGACCCTGGACACACTGCGCTACATCGACGAGACCCGCCTCGAACAGGACTTGCAGGTGGCCATGAGCCTGTCGCTGCAGCAGGCCAGAGCCGCCGGCCAGCCGCTGCTGGCCGGCAATCTCGAGCTTGTCCTGGAGCGCCTCGATGGCGAGGCGGTGCGTGAACTGATCGGCGAGCTGCAAGCGCTGCTGGAAAAGCACGGCGACGCTATCGCCAGCCTCGACGTCGCCGAACGCCGGGCGTTGCTGGCGCGCCTCGAGCCGGCGATCCTCGCCACACTTGCCGAGTCGCCGCGGCTCACCCTCGAGACCCTGAATCTATCGAGCGCGATGTTCGGGGTCGACATGCGCGGCCACGGCGAGCTGACGTTCGACGGCACCGACAGCCAGGCGCTGGAGATTGCCGACCTGGCGCAGGCGGCTACCCGCGATCCCTGGCGGGAGCGTCTCGATGGGCGGCTCAACGCCTACGACGTACCGCCGCTGCTGTTGATGCAGCTCGGCCTGCCGCTGGATACCCGCCAACTGACGCTGAGCGTGACTGACGGCGAGCTGCGCCTCAACGGTCGGGAACTACCCGAATTGCCTTTATAAGCTTGAACTTCGTCTGCGTTGCCCGCATTGCATGCAGCATGACGGCCAATCATGGCCCGGCGGACACTAAGGTGAACGATGAGCGAATTCGATCAGGATCCCGATCACAACGCAGCGGACATTCTCGGCGACACCTCCGAGCAGCAGCAGGCGCAGGGCCACCACGGCGCCGTGGTGCCGACCAGCGAATACCTCCCCGAGCGCATCTACTTATTGCCGATCCACAACCGGCCGTTCTTCCCGGCGCAGGTCCAGCCGCTGGTGATCCAGCGTCAGCGCTGGCAGGAGACCATGCAGCGAGTCGCCAATACCAACCACCATGCGGTGGGCGTGGCTTATGTCGGCGACGCCGGTGGCGGCGAGCTCGCGCACGACGATTTCCCGGAGATCGGCACTGCGGTCAAGGTCCACAAGATTCAGGGCGAGGATCAGCAGATCCAGTTCATCGCACAGGGCATGCGGCGCTTTCGCATCGTGCGCTGGCTGTCGAAGAAGCCGCCTTACCTGGTCGAGGTCAGCTATCCCAAGGAGCCGATCGACGCCGAGGACGAGGAGGCGCGCGCCTACGCCATGGCGATGATCAACGGCATCAAGGAACTGCTGCCGATCAACCCGCTGTACGGCGAGGAGCTCAAGCATTATCTCAACCGTTTCAGTCCCCACGAGCCGGGGCCGCTGACCGACTTCGCCGCGGCGATCACTTCCGCCAAGGGCGGCGAACTGCAGGAGATCCTCGAGACCCTGCCGATCATGGCGCGCATGCAGAAGGTGCTGCCGCTGCTGCGCAAGGAGATCGAGGTCGCCCAGTTGCAGAGCGAGATCAGCGAGCAGGTCAACGCGCAGATGCAGGAGCGTCAGCGCGAGTTCTTCCTGCGCGAGCAGCTCAAGGTGATCCAGAAGGAACTGGGCATCTCCAAGGACGACCGCGAGAACGACGTCGATACCTTCCGCGCCCGGCTGGAGAATCTCGAGGTCCCCGAGCGGGTCATGTCGCGCATCGACGACGAGCTCGACAAGCTCTCGGTACTCGAGACCGGCTCGCCGGAGTACGGCACCACGCGCAACTATCTCGATTGGCTGACCGCGCTGCCGTGGGGCGTCACCTCCGACGACCAGCTCGACCTCAAGCATGCCCGTCAGGTTCTCGATCGCGACCACGACGGCCTCAACGACGTCAAGGAACGCATCGTCGAGTTTCTCGCCGAGGGCACGTTCAAGGGCGACGTGGGCGGCTCGATACTGATGCTGGTCGGCCCGCCGGGGGTCGGCAAGACTTCGGTGGGACGTTCGATCGCCGATGCGCTGGGCCGCAAGTTCTACCGCTTCTCGGTCGGGGGCATGCGCGACGAGGCCGAGATCAAGGGCCACCGGCGCACCTACATCGGCGCCATGCCCGGCAAGCTGGTGCAGGCGCTCAAGGAGGTCGAGGTCGAGAACCCGGTGATCATGCTCGACGAGATCGACAAGATGGGCCAGTCGTTCCAGGGCGACCCGGCCTCGGCGCTGCTCGAGGTGCTCGATCCCGAGCAGAACGTCGATTTTCTCGATCACTACCTCGACGTGCGCCTGGATCTGTCCAAGGTGCTGTTCGTGTGCACCGCCAACCAGCTCGACACCATTCCGCCGGCGCTGCTCGACCGCATGGAACAATTGCGGCTGTCCGGGTATATCGCCGAGGAGAAGGTGGCGATCGCCAAGAACCATCTTTGGCCGCGGCTGCTCGAGCGCGACAAGATCCCCAAGAAACGCATCAACCTGACCGACGCGGCGTTGCGTCAGGTGATCGAGGGTTACGCCCGCGAGGCGGGGGTGCGCCAACTCGAGAAGCAGCTGCATCGCATCGTGCGCAAGGCGGCGGTCAAGCTGCTGGAAGGCGACCAGCAGAGCGTCAAGGTATCGGTCAACAATCTCGAGGAGTACCTGGGCGCGCCGATCTTCCGCAAGGAGCAGGTGCTCAAGGGCGTGGGCGTGGTCACCGGCCTGGCATGGACGGCGATGGGCGGCGCCACGTTGCCCATCGAGGCGAGCAAGGTGCATGCCTTGACGCGCGGCATCAAGCTCACCGGCAAGCTAGGCGAGGTGATGCAGGAATCGGCCAACATTGCCTATAGCTATGCGCTGGGCCACCTGGGCGAGTACGGCGCCGATCCGGACTTCTTCAACGAGGCGTTCGTGCACATGCACGTCCCCGAAGGCGCCACGCCCAAGGACGGCCCCTCGGCCGGGGTGACCATGACCACCGCGCTGCTCTCGCTGGCCAGGAACGAGAGCATCGACCGCGCGCTGGCGATGACCGGCGAACTGACCCTGACCGGCCAGGTGCTGCCGGTGGGCGGGATCCGCGAGAAGATCATCGCCGCCCGGCGCAGCGACATCTTCGAGGCGATCCTGCCCGAGGCCAACCGCCGCGACTACGACGAATTGCCCGATTTTCTCAAGGAGGGCATGACGGTGCACTTCGCCAAGCATTACCGGGACGTCGCGAAAGTGGTTTTCGATTGAAGGCCCGATCATGGGCAACGAGCTAGTATAATGCTGCCCCCGAAGCTCGAAGCAGCTCTCGAGGGCTCACCGAAGCTCGAAGCCCATGACGATTAGGAAACCGCTATGTCTCAACAGGCGATCGTCGGCGGCCTGGCGCTGATGGCACTGCTCGGCAGTGCCGCGGCCCAGGCTGAGGACACGCTCACCGTCTATACCTATGACGCCTTCGTCTCCGAGTGGGGCGCGGGTCCCAAGGTCAAGGAGGCCTTCGAGGCGCAGTGCGATTGCCGCTTGCGCTTCGTCGCCCTCGACGGTGCCGTCGGCATCCTTCAGCGGCTGCGCCTGGAAGGCGAGGACAGCGCCGCCGACGTGGTGCTGGGGCTGGACATGAACCTGATGGCCAGCGCCCGCGAGACGGGATTGCTGGTGCCACACGGCATCGACCTGGCGCCGGTGTCGCTGCCCGTCGAATGGCGCGACGACACCTTCGTGCCGTTCGACTGGGCGCCGTTCGCCTTCGTCTACGACACCCAGGCGCTTGCCGACCCACCGACGAGCTTCGAGCAGCTGATCGCCGCTCCCGACGACCTCAAGGTGATCATCGAGGACCCGCGCACCAGCACCCCGGGGCTGGGCCTGCTGCTGTGGATCAAGCACGCCTACGGCGAGCGCGCCGACGAGATATGGGAGGGCTTGCAGCCGCACATCCTGACCGTCACCCGCGGCTGGAGCGAGGCCTACTTCTCGCTGTTCATGAACGGCGAGGCGCCGATGGTGCTGTCCTACGCCACGTCGCCGGTCTATCACATGGCGGTCGAAAACACCGACCGCTACCGGGCGGTGGCGTTCGACGAGGGCCATTACCTGCAGGTGGAGGTCGCGGCGATGACCCGCCATAGCGAGCATCCCGGGCTGGCCCGCGAATTTCTCGAGTTCGTGCTCGGTGAGCAGTTCCAGCGCCAGCTGCCGCTGACCAACGTGATGTATCCGGCGGTGGATATCGGTGATGCGCTGCCTGCGGCGTTCGATGAGTTGATCGATCCCGAGGTGTACAGCTTCCCGCCGCAGACCGTGGCGCGTGAACGCCGCGCCTGGATCGACGAGTGGCTGCGCGCCAGCACCCGTTAGTGCGGAGCAGCGCGCACAAACTCGATGTACCGCTGTGGTTGGGCGCACTCGCCTGGCTGGCAGTGGTCGGCATGGGGCTGGCCAGCCTGGCGGCGCTGCTCTCGCGGGTCACGCTGGGCGATGTCGCCGCGCTGTGGCGCGACCCCTATCTGATGGGCGTGGTGCGCTTCACGCTTACCCAGGCCATGCTGTCGACGCTGATGAGCGTCGCCCTGGCGCTACCGGTGGCAATTGCCCTGGCGCGCCGCCCGCGCTTCCCCGGTCGGCGGCTGTTGGTGCGCACCATGGAACTCTCGCTGGTGATACCCACGCTGATCGCGCTGTTCGGACTGGTGGCGGTGCACGGCCGCCAGGGCTGGGCGGCGCCGCTGTGGCAGGCGCTGACCGGCGGGAGCGCTGGCTATCTCTATGGCTTGTCGGGGATCGTGCTGGCCCACGTATTCTACAACCTGCCGCTCAGCGCGCGGCTGCTGCTCCAGGCGCTCGAGCGTCAACCCGAGGCCAACTGGCGACTGGCCGCCCAGCTCGGCCTGACCCGGCGGGCGATCTGGCGGGCGCTGGAGTGGCCGGTGATCCGGCGGGTGCTGCCGCGCCTGGCGGCACTGGTGTTCACGCTGTGTTTCACCAGCTTCGCCATCGTCATGACACTGGGCGGTGGGCCGCGGGCGACCACGCTCGAGGTCGCGCTCTACCAGGCGCTCAAGTTCGAGGGCGATCTGGCCCAGGCGGCCTTGCTGGCACTGGTCCAGTTGACCATCTGCCTGTCGCTGTGGGCGCTGGCGCTGCGTCATGGCGGCGCCACGCAGCTCATCGCCGCCAGTGCGCGACGCATGCCGCTTGGACGCTGGTGGCGGCGCGATGCGCTGGGCATCACGCGCTACCTGGATGCGTTGTGGCTGGCGGGGCTGGCGCTGTTGCTGCTGCCGCCGTTGGTGGCGGTGGTCGTCGCCGGGCTGGGCGGCTTGCCGGACTTGGTCTCGAGTGGCTCCTCGCTATGGCCGGCGACCGCGCTGAGTCTAAGCATGGCCACGGGAGCCGGCGTCGGCGCGCTGCTGGTGGCACTGACGCTGCTGGCGGGCAGCGCCCAACTGCATCGCCGGGAGCGTAGTGGGGCGGCTGCGCTGATGGAGGGTGGTGGCCAGCTGATTCTGGTGATACCCGCGCTGGTGCTGGGCACCGGGCTGTTCCTGTTGCTGCGGCCGAGCCTGGGAGGCGGCTGGCAGGGTTATGCACTGGTGGTGCTGGTGAATGCCTGCATGGCGCTGCCGTTCGCCATGCAGGTGCTCAGGGGCGCTTTGTTCGATGCGCCGGTGGCCCAGCGCCGGCTGGCCGACCAGTTGGGCATCCATGGTATCGCGCGCTGGCGCTGGCTGGTGTGGCCGAGGTTGCGGCGCCCGCTGGGGTTGGCGCTGGCCTATGCGATGACGCTGTCGCTGGGCGACTTCAGCGTGATCGCGCTGTTCGGCAGCCCCAGCCGGCCGACCCTGCCGATGCTGCTCTATCAGCAACTGGGCGGCTATCGCTGGCAGGGCGCCGCCGCCACGGCGCTGGTGTTGCTGGTGGTGGTGGTGGCGGTATTTGCGCTGCTCGAGCGATTGTCCCGCCGCTTGCCGCGTTATCGCCAATCCCGTTACTGGCCGACCGGAGCCCGACGTCATGCTTGAGTGTCGCGAGTTGAGTTTCCATTACCGACGCGCCGATCCCGGCGAGACGCCGGATTTCTGCTTCGACCTGGCTCTCGCGCCCGGTGAGTGCCTGGCGGTGCAGGGCCCCTCGGGGGGCGGCAAGAGCACGCTGTTGAGTCTGATCGCCGGTTTTCTCGACCCTTCGTCGGGCTGGTTGAGCTGGCAAGGCGATGCCTGGCACGACCTGCCCCCCTGGCAGCGTCCGCTGACCACGGTCTTCCAGGAGCACAATCTGTTCGAGCACCTGCCGGTGTGGGCCAACGTGGGGCTCGGCCTGGCGCCCGATCTCAAGCTCGATGCCGCCGCACACCGGCGCATTCGCGACGGGCTCGAAGGCGTGGGCCTCGGGGGCCTGCACGATCGACTACCCGATGCGCTGTCGGGCGGCCAGCGTCAACGCGTGGCGTTATTGCGCGCGCTGCTGCGCGAACAGCCGCTGCTGTTGCTCGACGAACCGTTCAGTGGTCTGGATAGCGACAACCGGCAGCATCTATGGAGGCTGGTACGCGAACAGCAACGACGCGGGGTGGCGGTCCTGCTGGTCAGCCACGACAGCGAGGATATCCGCGCGTTGGCCGATCGGCGCCTTTCCCTGATCGAGGGACGGTTGACGACATAGGTCGCGCTCAAAATGGACGGAAGCAGTTGGACGGGAGTAGGTGGACAAGGCCGGTAGTGAAGTGTGTAGCCGACCGAGCGGCCCCGAGGCCGCTCGGAACGGGTTGATTATTCGCTGCTGCCGCCACCGGTCGTGCCGCCGCCGGCTGAACCGCTGCCGCTGCCGCTATCGCTACCACTGTCACCGTTCCCGCCACTGTCGGTGCCGGCATCGGTGCCGGTGCCGCTTTGGCTGGAGCCCGAGCCGCTGCCGGCGCTCGTTCCCTCACTAGAGTCGCTTTCGCTGCCTTCGCCAAGGCTTTCTTCTTGCGGACATTGGCCACTGTCATCCTGAGCCGTCTCCGCGCACTCCTGGGACATGCTGCCGCTCCCCGACCCGCTCATGCCCTCCCCGGAGGCGCCGGTGGATTCGCTGGCGAGTGCGCTCCCTGCGGTCAGCAGTCCCGTCAACAGTAAAGACGATGCAAAGACGTGCAGCTTGGTCGTTTTCTTGGTTGCAGATTCCATGAACAACTCCTTGATCGTAGAAATCTTGCCAGGTGGGACGAGTCGTCGGGCACTGATGGCCCTTCGACTGACGCTGTTTCCGTCGCGTCATTTTTCACAATAGTGCCACTCCACAACGCGCGCCATGACAATCTGCGGCGTCGCTCTAGGGGCCGGCCCGCTGGTCTCGGCTGGGGAGACATGACAGAATCGTCAGCCCACCTGGACACAACTGCAGACCATCCAGCCCCGCCCTGGCGGGGCTCGCCGGGCCGCTGTCAGCGATTGACCGGCTACGGTAGAAGATGGCTAGCCAAGACGAGGATCGCATGCCCGAGTATCGCTCACGTACCACGACCGCTGGCCGTAACATGGCCGGTGCCCGCGCCCTGTGGCGTGCCACCGGGATGAACGACGAAGACTTCCACAAGCCGATCGTAGCCGTCGCCAACTCCTTCACCCAGTTCGTGCCCGGTCACGTCCATCTCAAGGATATGGGCCAACTGGTGGCCCGCGAAATCGAGAAGGCCGGCGGGGTGGCCAAGGAGTTCAATACCATCGCCGTCGACGACGGCATCGCCATGGGTCACGACGGCATGCTCTATTCGCTGCCGAGCCGCGACATCATCGCCGACAGCGTCGAGTACATGGTCAATGCCCACTGCGCCGATGCGCTGGTGTGCATCTCCAACTGCGACAAGATCACTCCGGGGATGCTGATGGCGGCGATGCGCCTCAACATTCCCACGATCTTCGTCTCCGGCGGCCCGATGGAGGCCGGCAAGACCAAGCTGCTCGATCACGGCCTCGATTTGATCGATGCCATGGTCTCGGCCGCCGACGACAAGTACAGCGACGAGGAGATCGCCGAGATCGAGCGCAGCGCCTGCCCGACCTGCGGCAGCTGTTCGGGAATGTTCACCGCCAATTCGATGAACTGCCTGGCCGAGGCGCTGGGCCTGGCACTACCCGGCAACGGCACCGCGCTGGCGACCCACAGCGACCGCCGTCGCCTGTTCGAGCAGGCCGGGTGGCGCATCGTCGAACTGGCCAAGCGCTACTACGAGAATGATGAGGCGCACCTGCTGCCGCGGGCGATCGGCTCCAAGGACGCCTTCAAGAATGCCATGACCCTGGATATCGCCATGGGCGGCTCGACCAACACCATCCTGCATCTGCTGGCGGCGGCCCAGGAGGCCGAGATCGACTTCACCATGGCCGACATCGACCGGCTGTCACGTGAGGTGCCACAGTTGTGCAAGCTGGCGCCCAACACCCAGCAGTATCATATCGAGGACTGCCATCGCGCCGGCGGCATCATGGGCATACTCGGCGAGCTCGATCGCGCCGGGGTACTCAATACCGCGGTGCCCACGGTCTACGGCGATAGCCTGGCCGAGGCGCTGGACACCTGGGACATCATGCGCAACCCGACGCCCGAGGTGGTCGAGTTCTTCAAGGCCGGGCCCGGCGGTGTGCGCACCCAGCAGGCGTTCTCGCAGTCGGCACGCTGGCCGAGCCTCGACGGCGATCGCGCCACGGGCTGCATCCGCGATCTCGCCCACGCCTTCTCCCGCGAGGGCGGACTGGCGGTGCTCTACGGCAACATCGCCGAGAATGGCTGCGTGGTGAAGACCGCCGGCGTCGACGAGTCGGTGCTGGTCTTCGAAGGTCCGGCGCACGTGGTCGAGTCCCAGGACCAGGCAGTCGAGCATGTGCTCGAAGGCCGGGTCAAGGCGGGCGAGGTGGTGGTCATACGCTACGAGGGGCCGAAGGGCGGGCCGGGCATGCAGGAGATGCTCTATCCCACCTCCTATCTCAAGTCCAAGGGGCTGGGCAAAGCCTGCGCACTGCTGACCGATGGGCGCTTTTCGGGCGGCACCTCGGGACTGTCGATCGGTCACGTCTCGCCCGAGGCGGCGGCGGGCGGGGCGATCGGCCTGGTCGAGAACGGCGATCTGATCCGCATCGACATTCCCCGGCGAACCATCGACGTGCAATTGAGCGACGCCGAGTTGGCGCGCCGCCGCGAAGCGATGGAAGCGCGCGGGCGCGAGGCCTGGAAGCCGGTCATTCAGCGCGTACGCAAGGTATCCGCGGCGCTCAAGGCCTATGCCTTGCTGGCGACTTCGGCCGACCGCGGCGCAGTGCGCGATCTCTCCAAGCTCGATTGAGCTGAGCGGACCGCTTCGCGGCTTGCAAAGTAAGACCCGCGGCGCAGGCCGCGGGTCCTGGAATTCCGACACAAGCATGTCGCGCTGATTCGTCACATTACTATCGCTGATCGTCGCTGCGCTTTGTATCCTGGCTAACCACAACGACAGCTATCACGCGGCCTGGCGGGCGTCTTCGGTAGCCTCATCCTCGAGCGCTTCGAGCTGGCATTCGATGACATACCATACGTTCAGCAATTCCAGACTTTCTTCGCAACAACACATCGTCGCTATCTCCCGGTCGAGTGGATAAAACTTGCACCGCTCACTTACAGTGGGCAGTAATGAGTATGGCTGCTTAGACCAAGGTCGACATGACGTTTCTTTGAACGTTTTTCGATAGCCAACGTAGTCTTTTGCATAAGCCCGCAGGGCACGATGGCCTGTATTGGACAAGGAGGAATCAATGAGGGAGTCGTTCAACGTCGGACTGGTGGGCTACGGCTTTGCCAGCCAGACATTCCATGTGCCGCTGATTCGTGCCACCCCCGGGCTCGAACTGGTGGCGGTGTCGTCGAGCGATGCCGCCAAGGTGCATGCCGATCTGCCGGACGTCGCAGTGGAGGCCAGCCCGCAGGCGTTGTTTGCGCGCAGCGATATCGACCTGGTGGTCATCCCCACGCCCAACGAGACGCACTACCCGCTGGCCAAGGCGGCGCTCGCCGCCGGCAAGAATGTGGTGGTCGACAAACCCTTCACCATAACCTTAAGCGAGGGGCGCCAGCTCAAGAACCAGGCCGAGAACGCCGGCAAATTGCTGTCGGTTTTCCACAACCGGCGCTGGGACAGCGATTTCATGACGGTGCGCGACCTGCTCAAGGAGCGCACGCTGGGGCGCGTGGTGCACTTCGAATCGCACTTTGATCGCTTTCGACCCGAAGTTCGTCAACGCTGGCGCGAGCAGGCCAAGCCGGGGGCGGGGATCTGGTACGACCTGGGGCCGCATCTGCTCGATCAGGCGCGCGCCTTGTTCGGCATGCCCCAGGCGATCCTGCTCGATCTCGTCCAGCGCCGCGATGGCGCTCAGGTGGACGACGATTTCCATGCCCTGCTCGACTACGGCAATTGTCGCGTCATTCTGCATGCGGCGACGCTGGTGGCATCCGAGTCGCCGCGTTTCGCGATTCACGGGACGGCCGGCAGTTACGTCAAGTACGGCCTCGACCCGCAGGAGGATCGCCTTAAAGCCGGCGAGACACCGGCACCGCAGTGGGGCGAGGATCCGCGCAACGGCACCCTGACCCTGCGTGACGGGGACGGGGAAGACGCGCCGCTGGTCAGCCGCGAGCAGCCGACCCGCCCCGGCGACTACCTGGCCTATTACGCCGGGATCCGCGATGCATTACGCGGTCAGGGCAGCAATCCGGTGCCACTCGACGAGGCGCTGGCGGTCATGCAGCTTATCGAGGCAGGGCTGGACAGTTCGCGACAGCAACGCTGGGTGCGCATCAAGGAGGGCGGCCTCAACAAGCTGCGTGGATAGCAGCGGCTCGGTCTAGTTCGAAGCTATCAAGAACCCCGGCATATGCCGGGGTTCTTTGCGTTTGGACCCTTTTTTCGAATCACGCCAGGGCGGTAGGACCAATCCAGCGGGAATATAGTTAGCGTGCAATCGTTGTTGCTAACTAAAAGTTAGCTTGCTATCATGTTTTCCATCGATGAGGCGCCACGAACGCCGAGTCCGATGGCCAACCGATCCGTTTGTCGTCATGCCGAAAGCGGCGCAATCCGATCACTTGGTCACGTGTCTTTCAAAAGGAGATGAGCAACATGAAAAGCGTAAATAGCCTGTCACTGACTTCCCTGCTGCTGGCTTCATCACTGGCCTTTTCCGGCGCCGCGCTTGCCCAGTCGGGCAGCCTGGTACTCGATCACGGTCTGGATCATGGCCATCAGGTTCCGCCGGCCTATCCGGCCCAGGATGTCCGCAACACGGCCATTAACCTGGATAGCCAGTCGACGGTCGTCGAGCGCGGCGTGAGCCTGGTGCCTGACGGCGGTATCGATGCCAAGCAGCATCGCACAGGTGAGGCCGTGCGTGTGGACACGCGTACCGCCTACAACACCAGCCCGCTGGTGCGCGATAGCGGCGTATAAACGAGCAAGTGCCGCATTGGCATCAATCGCCTAGCGCTTGGTGGAGCAGAATGAAAAAACCTCGGCCACTGCCGAGGTTTTTTCATGGGGGAGAAGGGATTCAAGGACGATTGGAAACGATGTGGTCGTCTTCGCCGTCGACGCCCTTGTCGTCGACCAGCGCTCGCTGCGCGCCCACGAAAAACCCCGGCCGGAGCCGGGGTCTTGGATACACCGTAGAGCTTTAGAAAATTACGGCGCTTCTTCGTCGATCCTGTCTTCTTTGGTATCGACGCCATCGTCTTCGACGAGTTCCTCGTCGTTATAGGTCGTCTGGTCGCCTTCCTGCGCGCCGGAATCACTGTCGCGCGCCTTGAGGGCATCGACGCCGTCATCGTTAGCTACTTCGCTTTCCTGGGTTGCGGTGCTGTTCGTGCTGCCATCGACGGAAGACGAGTTGGTCTGCTCGGCGGGCTTTTTCGGTGGCACATTGTGCCCTTCGACGCCCGCTTCGACGCCACTATCCGGTGCGACTTCCGAGGTTTCCTGAGCCACGGCGGTGCCCGAAAGGGCCAGCAGCGAAGCCAGCAGAGCAGAGCTAAGGGTCAGTGAGAGTCCTTTCATATTCATCATGGTCATACCTCCTTGCATGGTCATTTTCCTGTCCTGCGGATGAAGCGTCGCTAATTCAACCTCCGATCATTGCACGACAGCTTGGTGTCCTCATTGCACCTATACAGAAGCTAGACACTGAAAGGTCTTCTGTAAAGGAATGGGCGTGGAACAAAAGCCGTTCCTGCTTGTTACTTCGCGGTTTAAGTATCAGCAGGCTAGTCAAACAATGATGACATTTCAACGGCGGTTACCACCAAGGCTCGCTCTGGCGTTCGCTACGCAGCTTCTCGCGGGCGATGAACAGGGCGGCGATGGCCCGGGCCTCATGGAAATCCTCGCGGGCGAGCAGGGCGGGCAATGCATCGAGGGCGTGGGTTTCCACTACCAAGGGCTCGGGTTCGTCGCCGGGTAGGCGCTTTTCGTACAGATCGGTGGCGAGCATTACCTGCATGCGATGATTCATATAGTTGGGCGCCAGCGACAGTTCGACCAGCGGCTCGATGCGTCGCGCGCCCACGCCGCATTCCTCCATGAGCTCGCGGTTGGCGGCGGTGATGATGTCCTCGCCGGGATCGACCAGACCCTTGGGCAGGGTCAGGGCATAGTCGTCGAAACCGGCGGCATACTCGTGAATAAGCAGCACATGGTCGGGGTCGGGCATGGCGACGATCATCACCGCACCGCTGCCGCTGCCCTTGAGGCGCTCGAAGGTCCGTTCGGCGCCGTTGGAAAAGCGCAGTTCGAGGCTTTCTATGGTGAACAGGCGACTGCGTGCGATCTCCTCGCGGCCGAGGACCTGGGGTTTGTGGAGCGATATTGGCGGCATGGCGGGCGTATCCGTACAATGGAACTGATCGTGTGCGTCTCTTTTACCACTGCCTCGGAGCCCCTGGCCAATGCTTGATTGGCGCGATATCGACACCGTTCTGCTGGATATGGACGGGACGTTGCTGGACCTGCACTTCGACAGTCATTTCTGGCTCGAGCATCTACCACGGCGTTACGTCGAACTTCATCATCTCGACGAGGCGACCCAGGACACCCTGCGCGAGCGCATCATCCGCGAGCAGGGCACGCTGAACTGGTACAGCCTGGCTTATTGGCGCCAGGAACTGGGCGTGGATATCGTGGCGCTCAAGCGCGAAGTGCAACATCTGATCGGGCTGCGCAGCGACGCGCTGGATTTTCTGACCTGGCTCAGGCAGCAGCATCCGCGGGTCGTGCTGGCGACCAACGCCGACCGTGAGAGTCTGGCGCTCAAGTTGCCGCTGACCGGTCTCGAGCAGTACCTGGACGCGATCGTGTCGTCGGCCGATGTCGGTGTACCCAAGGAACATCAGGAGTTCTGGTTCGCGCTGCAGGAAATAGAGCCGTTCGATCCGCAGCGTACGCTGTTCATCGACGACAACCCGGCGGTGCTGGAAAGCGCCCGCGAGTTCGGGATCCGCCATTTGCTGGGCATCAAGCAGCCCGATAGCCAGCGGCCCGAGCGCGAACTCGAGGAATTTATCGTCTTGGATCGCTTCGCGACCTTGTTACCTACCGCCTGAGTCGCCATTTACCCACTATGCAACAGGTACGTATCGACAAGTGGCTGTGGGCGGCGCGCTTCTTCAAGACGCGCGGCTTGGCCAAGAAAGCCATCGAAGGCGGCAAGGTCCAGTACAACGGTACCCGGGTGAAGACCAGCAAGATGGTCGAGCCGGGGGCGTTGATCAAGGTGCCGCAGGGCTGGGATTACTGGGAAGTCGAAGTACTGGCCGTCAGTGACCAGCGCCGCGGCGCCACCGAGGCCCGCGAACTCTACCGCGAGACCGCCGACAGCCTGGCGCGCCGTGAGCGCGAGGCCGAGAATCGTCGGCTCGCCAATCAGGCGATGCGCGCGCCGCCCGGGCGCCCCGACAAGCGTGAGCGGCGCAACATCCAGCGTTTCCAGCGCCAGCGCCCCGGCGAAGACGACTAGTCCGCCGTCCTCTTTCATTTCTCCGTTCCCGACCCCGAGTTACGACGACAGCCGATGACCGACCAGATCCAGCGTTTCCTTTTCGATGACACCAATGTGCGCGGCGAGATCGCCAGCCTCGAGCGGTCCTACGCCGAAGTGCTCGAGCGCCATGCCTACCCCCCGGCGGTGACGCGCCACTTGGGTGAAATGCTCGCCGCCGTGGCGTTGCTCACCGAGACCGTCAAGCTCGATGGCACGCTGAGCATCGAGGTTCGCGGCGAAGGCGCCCTGAGCCTGCTGATGGCCGAATCGAACCCCGGCGGTGAACTGCGTGCGATCGCCCGTCTCGACGAAGACGCGCCGTTGCCGGACGACGATGCCGACTTCCACGCGCTGGTCGGCGAGGGGCGTATCGTGATCACCCTCGATCCGCGCGAGGGCAATCGCTATCAGGGCATCGTGGCGATCGAGGAGCCTTCGCTGGCCGGCTGCCTCGAGGCGTACTTCGCGCGCTCCGAACAGCTCGCCACGCGCCTGTGGCTGTCGGCCGACGGTCAACGTGCGGCGGGGCTGCTGCTGCAGCAACTGCCCGACGATCAAAGCAACCGCGATCCGGACGCCTGGGAGCGCACCGTGCATCTGGCCGGCACCGTCAAGCAGGAGGAACTGCTGCACCTTGGTCAGCGAGAACTGCTGCACCGGCTGTATCACGAAGAGACCGTGCGGGTGTTCGATCCCAAGCCGTTGCGTTTTGCCTGCAGTTGTTCGCGCGAGCGTATCGCCCAGGCGCTCCTCAACCTGGGCGCCGAGGAGTTGCGCGGGATTCTCGAGGAGCAGCAGGCCATCGATACCCAGTGCCATTTCTGCCACACCCGCTATCATTTTTCGGCGGCGGAAATCGAGTCACTGATCGAATCGCCGGACGCCGGCGCGCCGACCGTTCATTGAAGGCGACCGTCGCTGCGTGACGGACGGGGGCTTTTTGCCATACTGTTTCAGTCTGTGTACCGATTCGACCCTAGAGGCGGTAAACGCCCACGACGGTATCCAGCGAAGCACTTTGGCTAACGAGAGAGAACCGGCCCCCGGCCCAGGACCCATTACCCATGACAATCAACCAAGCTGCGCCCCAGGCGTCCAAGGAACAGCGTGCCAGAAATCACCTCAACTTGAGCGCCGCCGAGCTCATCGAGCGTGCCATCGCCCGCGGCGAAGGGCGGCTGGCCGACAACGGTGCGCTGGTCGTCGATACCGGGGCGCGCACCGGGCGCTCCCCGAGCGACCGCTTCATCGTCGACGAGCCCTCCACCGCCGAGCTGATCGACTGGGGCAAGGTCAACCAGCCGTTCGACGCCGAGCGTTTCGATGCGCTTTGGGAGCGCGTCGAGGACTACCTGGCGGAAGGCGAGAATTACACCGCCGAGTTGCACGTCGGGGCCGACCCCGAGCACTACCTGCCGATTCGCGTGACCACCGAGACTGCCTGGCACTGCCTGTTCGCCCGTACCCTGTTCGTGCGCCCCGAGGCGTTCAACCCCAAGGGCAAGAACGAATGGACGATCCTCAACGCGCCACACTTCACCTGTGAGCCGGAGCGCGATGGTACCAACTCCGAAGGTGCGGTGATCCTCAACTTCGCCCGGCGCCGGGTGCTGATCGCCGGGATGCGCTATGCCGGCGAGATGAAGAAGGCGATGTTCTCGGTGCAGAACTTCCTGTTGCCCGAGAAGGACGTACTGCCCATGCATTGCAGCGCCAATGTCGGCGAGGACGGCGAGACGACGCTGTTCTTCGGTCTCTCGGGGACCGGCAAGACCACGCTGTCCGCCGACCCCGCGCGCTACCTGATCGGCGACGACGAGCATGGCTGGGGCGAGGGCACGGTGTTCAACATCGAGGGCGGTTGCTACGCCAAGTGCATCGACTTGTCCGAGCGCAACGAGCCGCTCATCTGGCAGGCGATTCGCTTCGGCACGGTGCTCGAGAACGTGGTGCTCGACGAGTGCCGCCATCCCGACTATGCCGACGACAGCCTGACCCAGAACTCGCGCGCCGCCTATCCGCTCGAACACATCGAGAAGCGGGTCGCCGCCAATCGCGCCGGCGAGCCCAACGCGATCATCTTTCTCACCTGCGACATGAGCGGCGTGCTGCCGCCGGTATCGATCCTCTCCAAGGAAGCGGCGGCCTATCATTTCCTGTCGGGCTATACCGCCAAGGTCGGTTCCACCGAGATGGGCTCGTCGGCCGGCCTCGAGGCGACCTTTTCGACTTGCTTCGGCGCGCCGTTCTTCCCGCGTCCGGCGCGCGAGTACGCGGACCTGCTGATCAAGCGCCTCGAAGGCTTCGGCTCGCGGGTCTATCTGGTCAACACCGGCTGGACCGGCGGTAGCCACGGTCGGGGCGGAAGCCGCTTCAGCATTCCCACCACGCGGGCGGTGATCGGCGCGATCCAGTCCGGCGCGCTCAAGGATGCCGAAACCCGCACGCTCGAAGGGCTCAACCTGGCGGTGCCGGCCAGCGTGCCGGGGGTCGATCCGCAGCTGCTCGATCCGCGCCAGACCTGGGACGACAAGGCCGCCTACGACGCCCAGCGCCGGGAGCTGGTGGCCAAGTTCGTCGACAACTTCCAGAAGTTCTCGGGAGTCGGGGCGGCGATCGTCGCGGCGGGGCCGACGCTCGACTGAGAATTGCCGGCTGAACCGCGCCTTCGCCGCGCGGTCGATAACAGGGAGCGCCACGGCGCTCCCTGTTTGCGTCTCAGGTGCATCCAACGGCGTCGCTGAGGCGTATGTCAGAGGACGCTGACCAACGTGGAGATCCGATCATGCAGAGACGTCACTTTCTGGGGCTGTTGGGAGCCGGCGGTCTGGCCGGGCTGTTGCCGGGGCTGGCGCTGGCGCGTCCGCAACTGGAGCTCAAGCGGGCGGCGGACATCGAGCCGCTCGAGCTGAGCGAGGCGCAGTGGCGGGAGCGGCTCACCGAGGAGCAGTTCGAGGTGTTGCGCAAGGCGGGCACCGAAGCGGCCGGCTCGAGCTCGCTCAACGACGAAAAGCGCCCCGGTGTTTACCATTGCGCGGGCTGCGATCTGGCGTTGTTCGACAGCGAGACCAAGTTCGAATCGGGTACCGGTTGGCCGAGTTTCTACGATCATATCGAGGGCCACCTGCTGAGCGAGCGCGACTTCGTGCTGCTGATCCCGCGGACCGAGTATCACTGTGCACGTTGCGGTGGGCACCAGGGCCATGTCTTCGAAGACGGCCCCGAGCCCACCGGATTACGCTGGTGCAATAACGGCGTGGCGCTGCGCTTCGAACCACGTCAGGGCGGGGCAGCCTAGAAGGCTGCCCACTCGTCGGCCTCGGCGCTCAGCGCGGCTTTCGATGGCGGCTTGCCGGCCGGCTTGGCGCCACGCTGAGTCGGGCGCTGCGCGATGCCGGCGATCTGCCGGGTGCTCGGCGGCGCCTCGGCAGTGGCGCTGAGCTTGAAGCTGGCGATCAGGGCATTGAGGCGCTCGGCCTGTTCGCGCATTTCGCCGGCCGCGGCACCGAACTGCTCGACCATCGCGGCGTTGTGCTGGGTCATGTTGTCGAGATCGGTGACCGCGACGTTGACCTGGCTGATGCCCAGGCTCTGCTCCTTGGTGCCGGCGCTGATCTCGCCGATCACGTCGGTGACCTGCTCGACGCTCTTGACGATGTCCTGCATGGTCTTGCCGGTGCTCTTGACTAGGCTGGCGCCCGATTGGGTGCGCTCGACCGAGGTGTCGATCAGCGTGCGGATGCTCTTCGAGGCGTCACTGGAACGGCTGGCCAGGGTGCGCACTTCCTGGGCGACGACGGCGAAGCCGCGGCCGTGCTCGCCGGCCCGCGCCGCCTCGACCGAGGCGTTGAGCGCCAGGATGTTGGTCTGAAAGGCGATGCCATCGATCAGCGAGATTATTTCGCTGATCTGGGCGGCCGAGGCGCTGATCTCTTCCATGGTGCGCTCGACCTGCTGCATCGCTTGCTCACCCTGACGGGCGATCTCGACCGTCGACTGGGCCAGCTTGTTGGCCTGCTGCGAAGCGTCCGAAGTGTTGCCCACGGTCGAGGCGATCTGCTCCATCGAGGCCGAGGTTTCCTGCAGGTTGGAAGCCGCCTGCTCGGTGCGCGAGGCCAGGTCCTGACTGCCATTGGAGATTTCGCTCGCCGCGGTGTTCACGCCCAGGGTACTGGTGCGTACCGAGATCAAGGTCTGGTCAATGCGACCGATGAAGGCATTGAACTGACGGGCCAGGTCGCCGATCTCGTCGCGACGGCTCGATTCGATGCGCGCGGTCAGGTCGCCGTCGCCTTCGGTGATCTCTTGGATGCGCGACGTCACGCGACGGATAGCGCGGGACATCAACTGGGGACCGACCAGAGCGATCACCATCGCAGCAATGAACACGGCCAGGGAGAATAAGCCGATTGCCCAGGTCTGGGTTTTGATCTGGGACAACGTGGCCGTCTGGAGTTCGCCGATTTTGGCGTCAGCCGCTTCGCCGGCCAAGTTATAGGTTGCGCGAAGAACCCCGAAGGCTTTCAGCGATTCTCCATCGAGCAGTGTTGCGGCGGCGGCAATGTCCCCCGAAGCGTGAAGCTCGAAGACTCGTCCCGATTTCTGCAGCCAATCAGCGTAGAGATTATCGAAGGCGTTCAGCTTGATGACGATGTCCGGGTAATCGGCCACGAGCGCCATGAACTGATGCATACGATCCACGGCTTGTTGGGCGTTTTCCTGGTAATCGGCGTGGATGGCTTGGGCGTGTTCGCTCCCGGGTTTCGCACGCAGAATTTCCAGTTCGGCGACACGGGCCTGGTAAAGGTCGCGGTCGGCATTGAGCACTTCCGAAACGGCCTTGTTAAATGTGGTACTGAATTCGGTCATGCGCCCTTTGACGGACTCGACCAGCAGGAAGTCGGCGACCACGACGACGAGTAGCGATAGTGCCACTGCAATGAATGCAATAGCGTATTTGACGCTGATTTTATGTATTTTTTTGAGCATGATAATGACCTCTGGAAATGCGATTTCCTAGTGGCGAGGTTGCATAAAGTTTAAGTGGCTAATTCAACTTTATGTGCATATCTATTGATTACATCGGCACTTCGCGCTTTCTCTTAAAGTCGATGTGATCGCTAAAACAGTTGGCGTATTTCGGAATCTCCCCTGTTCAAGCGCAACAGTACTGCGCCCGATGATCGGCGTCGACGATCCGGCGGAAACTGTCACGTTTGTTTACGTTCGAGGCCTGGTGGGCTCCGTTTCAGCTCCTGAAGCCCTCGACGATATGTCGGGCCAGGCCCTCGACCACCGGCGAGTTCGCCCCCGGCGCGCGCAGCAGCACGATCGACGAGTCGGGCAGCGGCGGGAAGCCATCCGCCTCGCCGAGGATGCGCATGTCCGGCGTGACCAGGCTCCTCATCCATGCCGAGACCGCCAGCCCGGCACCCACCACGGCCTGCAGCGTGGCCAGGCTGGGGCTCGAGTAGGCGATCCGATACTGGCGCCCGGCCATGGTCAGCGCGTTGCAGGCATGGCTGCGGCAGAAGCAGGGCTCCTCGAACAGCGCCAGCGGCAGCGGCGATTGTTCATGCGGCGCGTGGCTTTCGGCGATCACCCAGACCGTTTCGTCCTGCCGCAGGATCTCGCCGATCTCGTGGCCGACCTCGCGGGTCACGATGCTCAGATCGAGGCTGCCCGGCTGGCGACTCAGCAGTTCGGAAGAGGGCGCGCAGTGCACCTCGACATCCACCAGCGGCCAACTCTGCGAGAACGACTTGAGGATGCCGGGCAGATAGCGCATCACGTAGTCGTCGGGCACGCCGATGCGCACCCGCCCGACCATGTCGGGCTGGCGCAGCGTGTTCAATGCCTCGCCATGCAGTTCGAGGATGCGCCGGGCGTAGCCGAGCAGGGTGGCGCCTTCGCTGGTCAGGCGCATCTGGCGGCCCTCGCGCTGAAACAGCGGTCGCTGGATCACATCCTCCTCGAGGCGCTTGATCTGCATGCTGACCGCGGACTGGGTGCGATTGACCGCCTGGGCGGCACGCGTGAAACCGCCGTGGTCGGCAATCGCGACGAAGGTCCGCAACAGTTCGTGATCGATAGTCTGCAACATGGCTTTTCATCACCCAGGTTGATGGAGTACATCAAAAACATTCGTTGGATTGATTTTAGCCCGCCCGCGACACTGCTTCCATCACAGTACAGTCGAAGAGCGGAGGGCGTTGTCATGGCACTGTTCAATGGGGGGTTGCACTTCACTCATGACGTCGATCGTCAGGGCACGGACACGAAGGCGGGCTCGGCGAGCTGGCTTCGGCGTCTGGACCGGCGCCTGCGTCGCTGGCAGCAGCTGCATCGAGAACGTCACCAGCTGTGGTCGCTGAGCGATGCCACGCTCAAGGATATCGGCCTGACCCGGGCCGATATCGAGCGCGAAGCCAGCCGGCCATTCTGGGACGATGGCGAGCCGAGGCGTTGAACGCGCGAGTCCTGCTCAGTCAGCCATCGACCAGACGCCGCGGCTGGCCGTCGACGAAGGCGCGGATGTTGTCACCGACATCCGACAGAAAACGTTCGTAGGTGCCGCGAGTCGTCCAGCCCATGTGCGGGGTGATCAGCACGTCCTCGCGCGACAGCAGCGGATGGCCGGCGGGTAGTGGCTCGGGATCGGTGACGTCCAGCGCGGCGCCCCGCAGGCGTCCGGCCTGCAGGGCGTCGAGCAGCGCGTGCTGATCGAGCAGCGCCCCGCGTGCGGTATTGACGAGCAGCGCCCCGGAACGGATTGCCGCGATCCGCCGCGCATCCAGGAAACCCCGGGTTTCGGGCGTCAAGCGCAGGTGCAGGCTGACGACGTCGGCGGCCTCGAGCAGCGCTTCGACGCTGGGCATGGCCTCGACGTCGAACTGCCGGGCCTGCGCCGGCTCGAGCGAGCGGCCCCAGGCCTTGACCTGCATGCCCAGCGCCTGGGCGCGTGGGGCGACGGCTCGGGCGATCGCCCCGAAGCCGACCAGACCGAGCGTCTGGCCACTCGCCTCGCGACCCAACTGGCTTGCCCAGTCACCGCTTGCGACGCTGCGGTTGCCCGCGACGATGCGGTGATCGAAGGCCAGCATCAGGCCGATGACCAGCTCGGCCACGGCATCGACCGAACCACCCGGGGTGGTGGCGATGGCGATGCCGCGTTCGTGCACCCGCGGTACGTCGACGTGGTTGAGGCCGGTTCCCGTCTGCGCCAGGAGTTCGAGCTTCGGGGCGGCCTCGAGGAAGCGCTGGTCGATCGCCGAGCGCTCGCGCAGGGCAACTACGATACGGGCCTGACGAAGGGCACTCTGCCGTGCCGTGCCCTCCAGGTGCTGACGATGGACGGTAACGGGAAAATCGCGCTGCAACGCCTCGACCGCCGGCGATCGGGCGCAGACATCGTCGAAGTCGTCGAGGATCACGACCGGCCAGTCGGGATGCAGGGGAGTGTGCTCGGACATACGATTCTCCTTAGCCGGATGGACACTATGTGGCTTCGCGCTCGGCGCGGTCGAAGCCGGGTGCCAGGCGGATCACCAATGTCAGCAGACAAAGCAGTATCGCTCCGCAGAGCAAAAAGGCCAGCGCAAATCCCAGCCATTCGGCAATGAATCCCAGCAGCAAAGGTGCCAGGACCTGGGCGCCACGGTTGCCCATCAGCCTCATCCCCAGCGCGCTGGAGCGTTGCTCGGTGGAGACGTGCTCGGCCAGTACGACCATCGACAGTGGCTGGGAGATGCCGGATCCCAGCCCGACCAACACGGCATAAAAGGCCAGCAGGCCGACGCTCCCGGTGGAGCCGGTCCACATCATGCCCAGGGCGACGGCCGCCACCGAGGCGATCATCGTCCTGGATCGGCCGCCCAGGGCCTGGATGACGCCGGGCATGAACGGACGAATCAGCATCGCGCACAGGGCGCGCAGACTGATCAGCACGCCGATCGCGGTCGCCGATAGGGCGATGCTCTCGAGATAGACGGGTAGGAAGGCGGCATGGGCGCCGAGTGCGAAGAGCACCGCGACGGTCACTGCGAGCGACATCTTGACGCCGATATTGTCGCGCAGCAACGAAGCCTGGGCGCGATAGCCGAGCAAGGCCCGGGGCGCCGCGTGCCCCTTGCGCGAATCGCCGACGAACAGCAGGGAGGCGGCCACGGCAATCAGCGGTATCGTGCCGATCACCATGAACACGCTGGCCATCGGCTGGGTATCGACCAACCGGCCGGCGAGCAGCGGACCGATGAGTTGGCCACCCGACAGGCACATGGTGTACCAGCCGAAATAGCGCTCGAGCTGCCGACCGCGCCCCAGCGAGGCGACGATCGATTGTGCCGCGATGACCATCACCACATGTGCCATGCCAATGGTCAACTGAGTGGCGAGCAGACCGGCGAAACCCGGGATCAGCAGCGTCAGCCAGGGGCCGGCGAGCATGCCGCAGGCGCCCAGCAGGGTGACCTTCTGGGCGCCGACGCGCGTCACGATGCCGCCGAGGGGGATCGCGAACATCAGCGGCAACAGGTAGGGCGCCGAGAGCACCAGCCCGACCATCGCGGGGCTGGCACCCATCTCCAGCGCGCGCAGCGGCACCGCCAGCAATAGCATGGTCTGGGCGACGAAGACGCTGGTCAGGCCGATGCAGACCAGCACCAGGTTGCGGATCGCTGCGGCGTCGGGCTTGTCGGGCGGTGTCTCTTGCACGCTGGCCTCAAGCCTCGAAGAGCACGGGGGCCAGGTGGTTCTGGTCGATCATCACGTCGACCACGGCCGGCCCCTCGGCGGCGAAGGCGCGCTGCATGGCGGCCTCGAGGTCGGCGGGGCGGGTCACCGTCTCGCCATGCGCGCCGAACACCCGGGCCAGTTCGCCGAAGTCCGGGTTGCGATAGTCGACCGCGAAGTGCCGGCCGCCGTAATGGGCGTTTTGGAAGGCACGCTCGTTGCCCAGCCCCTGGTCGTTGAAGACCACCGCGACCAGCTTGATCTTCTCGCGCACGGCGGTTTCCAGCTCGCCGATGTTGCACATGAAGCCCATGTCTCCCTGGACCGCCAGCACCGGCACGTCGGGGCGGGCCAGCGCCGCGCCGATGGCGGTGGGAAAGCCGGCGCCCACCGCGGCCCAGTTGTCGATGAACATGTAGGTGTCCGGGGCATGGCTGACGAAGTGCATGCGTGCGTGCTTGCCGGCGTTACCGGCGTCGACCACCATGATTCCGCCCTTGGGCAGGGTGCGGCGCAGCACGTCGGCGACGAACGGCGGTTGGATGGGCTCGGCGTCGGCGTCGATCAACGCTTGGCGCTGCGCTTCCCACTGCGCGACTTCCGCGCCGACGTCGAGCCACGCCCAGCGGCGTTCGCCCAATCGCTGGGTGAGTCCGCCGAGCAAACTCGGCGTCGAGCCGACGGCGGCCACGTCGACCGGGAACACCGTGCCGATGGGGTCGTCGCTGGCCGCGTGATGGATCAGCGTGGCGTCGGCCTGGATCAGCCCGTGCTTGAAGGTGGTCGAGAAAAGATCCATGCGCGCGCCCACGGCGAGCACCAGATCGGCGCGCTTGACGGCCCGGTTGGCGCTTTCCCAGCCGTTGCGCCCCAGCGGCCCCAGCGCCAGCGGTTGCGCCGTGGGGAACGCATCGGGGCTGAACTGCAGCGGCGCGACCGGGATCCCGTGGCGCTCGGCGAAGGCGATGAGGGCCTCGCAGGCGCGCTCGCGGAGCACCCCGCTGCCGGCCAGGATCACCGGGCGCTCGGCACGTTCGAGGCGCGCGACGATCTCGTCGAGCACGCCGGCGTCCACGCTGGGCAGCGTGGTGGTGCGATACTGCGCCGGCTGCCAGTTTTCCTGTTCGACCTCTTCCAGATAGATGTCCGACGGCGCCTCGAGATGCACCGGGCCGGGCGGCTCGCTCAGCGCTACGCGAAATGCCTTGCGCAAGGCTTCCTGGGCCTTCTCCGGGCCGCTGATCGAATAGGCCCATTTGGTGATGGGCTTGAAGAAACTAATCTGGTCCATCTCCTGACTGGCGTCCTTCTCGCGTAGCCAGGCTTCCTGCAGACCGTTGATGCCGATGATCGGTACATTGCCGCGATAAGCCGCGCCGAACGGCGTCGCCATGTTGGTGACGCCGGGCCCCTCGGTGGCGGTCACCACCGCGGGGCGCTGACCGGCCCGGGCATAGCCGTAGGCCATGAAGGCCGCGCCCTGTTCGTGGCGGGTGAGTATGAATCGAATGTCCGGCGTGCCGCGCAGCACATCCAGTAGCGGCAGGTTCTGGGTGCCGGGAATACCGAAGATATGGGTGATGCCTTCACGGCGAAGGCCTTCGATCAGGGTGTGGGCAACCGAGGGCATGGCAAGCTCCTGACTTGTTGTTCGAGAGTTTGAGTCAGACGACGGGACTGCGTCCGCCGTCGACGTTGAGGCTGGCGCCGGTCACGTACGAGGCGCAGGGCGAAGCCAGGAAGGCGATGCAGTTGGCGACCTCGCTGGCATTCCCGAGGCGCCCCAGCGGAATCGCCTGGCCCTGTCTGGCCGAGTATTCGTCCCAGCTCAACTCGGCGGCTTCGCGCTGCCAGCGGCGTTCCACCTGGGCCGAGCGAACTCGGCCGATGCACACCGTATTGACGCGCACTCCCGCGTTGCCCAACTCATGGGCCAGCGACTTGGTCAGGGCGATGCCGGCGGCACGGGTGGCCGAGGTGGGCAGCGAGTTCGCCGGTGCCGCCTTGCCGGCGACGGTGGTGATATTGACGATCGCCGCCGCGGCGGAAGCCTTCAGATAGGGCAGCGCCGCCCGAATGCAGCGAATCGCGCCCATCAGCTTGAGTTCGAAATCGGCCTGCCAGCGGGCATCGTCGGATTCCAGAAAGGGGCCGGAGGCACTGCTGCCGGCGTTGTTGATCAGGATATCCAGCTCGCCGTAGGCCTCGATGGCCGCCTGCACCGCCCGTGCCGGGCCATCCGGGCCGGCCATGTCGGCCGAGACGATGACCGGCGCCCGGCCGGCGAGCGCCTCGATCTCCCGGGCGGCACTTTGCAGCGTTGCCTCGCGGCGGGCGGCGAGCACCAGCCGTGCGCCCTCGGCGGCCAGGACGCGTGCCGTGGCCAGGCCGATGCCTTCGCTGCCACCGGTAATCAGAGCCACCTTATTGCTTATGTTCAGATCCATCGCGACGTCCCATTGTTGTCAGTGGTTGCCTGCCGATACTGCCGATGGCGGGCGCCTCCCGTCTGAGCGTTACCCGAGCCATGAATGCCTTGGCAATATAGCAAGCTTTCAAACTAGAAGAACACTCTTGCATATTAATGAAGCCATTTGCATACTCAGGTACACAATGACAACGCGCCTGGGAAGGCCTTCTCCCGCATCGCACCGTCTCGACAACTCTTTGAGCGGTGTCGACACCGATGAACCAATGTCAGTCATCGGGGCGAGGGTGCCGGGCAAACCTGGAAACTCCCGCTCTGGAGACGAGAACATGAATAACGATGCACGCCTTCGTACCGGTCGCCTTGCGGCCATCCTGCTAGCTGCTGCTGGCCTGTCGCTGGGAGTGGCGACGACCGCGACCGCGCAAGCCGAGCAAGCCGAACTCAACGGATTCTACGACGACGAGACGCTGGAGATCCTGACGCCCTGGTCGCCGGGCGGCGGGGCGGATACCTGGGGCCGATTCGTGGCCGCCACACTGCCGCCCTACCTGGGCGACGACGCCAGCATCCAGGTCGTCAACCGGCCGGGCGCAGGCGGCGTTCAGGGCACCAACGAGTTCGAGCTGCGCACCGCCAGCGACGGCTACACGGTGCTGCTGCAGAGCGCCGGCCAGGTATTCCCCTTCATGTACGGCTCCCAAGGCGTGCGCTACGACTTCCGTCACTACGCGCCGATCGCCGCCATGGCCCAGGGCGGGGTCGTCTACGCGCGCTCCGACCTGGGTATCGAGGACCCGCAACAGCTTTGGGAAGCCGACAACTTGATCTACGGCGAGGTCTCGCCACAGGCCATCGGTTCCACGGCGCTGGCGGCCTTCGTCCTGCTCGACCTGCCGCATCAGGCGATCTTCGGCTACCAGAGCCGTGGCCCGGCACGCCTGGCACTCGAGCAGGGCGAGACCAATATCGATTTCCAGACCACCAGTGCCTACACCTCGAATGTCCAGCCGCTGGTCGACGAGGGCATCGCGGTGCCGCTATTCAGCATGGGCGTCATCAACACCAAGGGTGAGCTGGTGCGCGACCCGGCGTTCCCCGAGCTGCCGACGGTGGCCGAAGTCTACGAGAAGCGTTACGGCAAGAAGCCGTCCGGACTCGCCTGGGATGCCTACCGTGCGGTGCTCTCGGCCGGCAGCATCAAGATGTTGTGGGCCAAGAAGGACGCCCCCGAAGCCTCAATCGAGGACCTTCGCCAAGCGTTTCGCACTGCGCGACAGGATCCCGAGTTCATCGCCGAGTCCGAAGCCACCAACGGGCCCTACGAGTGGCTGGTCGGCGAGGAAGCCTACACGGCGATGAGCTCGACGCTCGATGTGTCCGAAGAGGCGCTCGACTTCCTGCGCAAGACCTTCCGTGAACGCTACGACGCCAATCTTTGACGGTGACGCGTCTCGACAGGAGAGAGCCCCGGCTTCTCTCCTGTCTTCTGCCACGTGAAGGGAGCACTTGCCGTGTTCGAAGCTGCGCTAGAAGCATTATCCATCGTGCTCGATCCCTCGCGGCTGGTGTTCATGCTGCTGGGCGTCAGCGTGGGGCTGATCGTCGGTATCCTGCCGGGGCTGGGCGGGGTGGTCGGCATGTCGCTGCTGCTGCCGTTCGTCTACGGCATGGACACCTACGCCGCCATTGCCATGCTGATCGGCATGGCCGCGGTGATCGCCACCGCCGACACCTTCCCCAGCGTGCTGATCGGGGTGCCCGGCTCGGCCGGCTCCCAGGCGACGGTCCTCGACGGCTATCCGCTGGCCCAGCAGGGGCGTGCAGGGCTGGCCCTCAGCGCGGCCTTCAGTGCCTCGTTGATCGGTGGGCTGATCGGCGCGCTGGTGCTGTTCCTGATCCTGCCGGTGGCACGCCCGGTGATCCTGTCGTTCAAGTCGCCGCACTTGTTCATGCTGACCGTGCTGGGGCTGTGCGTGGTCGGGCTGCTGGCGGGGAAGTATCCGTTTCGCGGCATCCTGGCGACATTGTTTGGCATTCTCATCGCGATGCTCGGCTCGGCGCCGGCCTCGGTGACCTTTCGCTTCGTCGGTGACAGCACCTATCTGATGGATGGCGTGCCACTGGCGATTCTCGCCATGGGGCTGTTCGCGGTACCGGAAATCATCGATCTGCTGGCCGAGAACCGGGCGGTGTCCAAGGTGAAGACGCTATCCGAAGGCTGGAAATCGGGCATCAAGGCGACCTTCACCCACCGCTGGCTGGTGCTGCGCTCGTCGGCGCTGGGCGTCGCGGTGGGGGCCATCCCCGGTCTCGGCGGCTCGGTAGTGGACTGGCTGTCCTACGGCCAGGCGATGCATACCACCAAGGACAAGAGCCGCTTCGGCCAGGGCGAGATTCGTGGCGTCATCGCGCCGGAGAGCTCCAACAACGCCAAGGAGGGCGGGGCGCTGATCCCCACCCTGCTGTTCGGCATCCCGGGTAGCGGCACCACGGCGGTGCTGCTGGGCGGCTTGATCCTGCTGGGCATCCAGCCCGGACCGTCGATGCTGACTTCCAACCTGCCGGTCACCCTGACGGTGGTCTGGACGCTGGCGCTGGCCAACGTCGTCGGCGCGCTGGCGTGTTTCCTGCTGTCGCGGCCGATCGCTCGGCTGAGCATGATCCCGGCCAGTAAGTTCGCGCCTTTTTTGATCATCGTGATGATGGTCGGCGCCTATCAGAACACTCGCCAATGGGGGGATCTGGTGGCGTTCATCGTGATCGGCCTGGTCGGCTGGCTGTTCAAGACCTACGACTGGCCCCGCGCGCCGGTGCTGATCGGCTTCGTGCTGGCGCCGAGCATCGAGCGCTACCTGACTATCTCGGCCTCGCGCTATGGCTGGTCGTGGCTGGCCGATCCGATCGTCATCGTGATCGGCCTGGTATCCATCGCGATCTTGTTCGCCGGGGCGCGCGTCAAGGGCAAGAGCCAGACTCGGGAGGCCTCGTGATGTCCCGTCGTCTACTGGAAGAACTGGTGTTCATGGCGATCATCGCCGTGATTCTCGTGGTCATGCTCTGGGCGGCGATGGACTATCCGTTCACGGCGCGTTTGATGCCGCAGGTGGTTGCCGGGACGGCCCTGCTACTGCTGGTGATCGAGTTCGTGCAGACCGTGCGCCGGTCGCGGCACAAGCCCGCCACCGAGCACGGTGAGCCGCTGTTCGGCGACAAGCTTAAACGCACCATGCCCTACCTGCTGTGGCTGGCCGCGCTCTACGTCGCCGTCTCGTTGATCGGGCTGGTAATCTCGGCGGCGCTGTTCTGCGCAGCCTTCGGTTATTTCGTCGGCAAGCTGCGCTGGTGGGCGGCGTTGCTCGGCAGCGTCCTGCTGGTTGTGTTCCTGATCGCGCTCGGCGAGGGCTTCAACCTCGACTGGCCGCCTGGCTATTTCTTCTCGCCGTTTCACTGACGACGGAGGTGTGCGTGAGTATCCACGACTACAAGTTGCGTATCGGTGACAGCTGGCGAGCGGCCGAAGGCGACGCCAGCTTCGCGGCCATCAATCCCTTCGACCAGGCGACTTGGGCACGCCTCCCCGCGGCCAGCGCAGCCGACGTCGACGCCGCGGTGGCCGCCGCGCGCGGCGCCTTCGATGGCGGCTGGGGTCGCTCGCCGGGCCTGTTGCGAGCGACGCACCTCAACCGCCTCGCCGAGCTGCTCGAAGCCGATGCCGAGCGCATGGCGCAACTCGAGACCACCGACAATGGCAAGGTGATTCGCGAGACCCGTGTGCAGATGCGCTTCGCGGCACGCAACTACCGCTACTTCGCGGGCTGGGCCGACAAGCTGCACGGCGAGACGCTGCCGCTCGATCGTCCCGAGCTTCTCGATTACACCACCCGCGAGCCGCGTGGCGTCGCTGCGCTGGTGACCTCGTGGAACTCGCCGATGGCGATCCTCGCCAACAAGCTGGCGCCGGCCCTGGCGGCGGGTTGCACGGTGGTGGTCAAGCCCTCGGAGGTGGCCAGCGTGACCACCCTCGAGTTCGCCGCGCTGTGCGAACGGGCCGGCTTCCCGCCCGGGGTGATCAACGTGGTGACCGGTGGCGGCGAGGTGGGGGCGGCACTGACCGGCCATGCCGGCATCGATCTGATCAGCTTCACCGGCGGTACGGCGACCGGCCGGGCGATTTCACGCGTGGCCGGCGATGCGCTCAAGCCGGTGACCCTGGAGCTGGGCGGCAAGTCGGCCAACATCGTCTTCGACGATGCCTCGCTGGAGCAGGCGGTGACCGGTGCGGTGGCGGGGATCTTCGCCGCCGCCGGGCAGACCTGCATCGCCGGGTCGCGGCTGCTGGTCCAGCGCGGGCTCTACGATCGGGTGGTCGAGCGGGTCTGCCAGCGGGCCGCGGCGATCCGCCTCGGCGATCCGCGCCGCGACGAGACCGAGATGGGCCCGGTAGCCAATCCCGCGCAGCATGCGCGCGTGCTGGGGTTCATCGAGCGGGCCAGGCGCGACGGAGCGACGCTCAAGGTCGGCGGGCGGGCGCCGGACAGCGCCGCATTGCAGGCCGGTTGCTTCGTCGAGCCGACGGTCTTCACCGACGTGGCGCCCGATAGCGAACTCGCCCGGGAGGAGGTGTTCGGCCCGGTGCTGGCGATCATCCCGTTCGATAGCGAGGACGAGGCCGTGGCGATCGCCAACGGCACCGACTATGGACTGGTCGCCGGGGTCTGGACGCGCGATCTGGCGCGGGCCCACCGGATGGCCGGGCGGCTGCGGGTGGGCAGCGTATGGGTCAACACCTATCGCGCCTCGGCGGCACAGGCGCCGTTCGGCGGCGTCAAGGCCAGCGGCTTCGGCCGCGAGCGCAGCCATCACGCCCTGGACGAGTACTTGGACATCAAGAACGTGATGATCGATCTGGGCGAAGAGCTTCGTGATCCCTTTGCACTGCGCACCTGATCAGCCCTCGCCCTCGAAGAACGCCTCGAGACGCACCTTGTAGGCTTCGCGGATATGCGTGCGGGCATGCTGCTCGGCGGCGTCGGGATCACGGTTTTCCAGCGCCGTGACGATGGCGGCATGCTCCTGGCGTGCGGTCTGGGGACGCCCCGGCTTGGCCAGGGTGCTGCGTCCCAGCAGGACCATCGAATCCTGCAGCGAATGCAGCATCTTCAGCAGGTAGCGGTTGTGCGCGCAGCGGTACAGCGTGCTGTGGAACAGCTTATTGTTCTTGACCAGGTCGAGGGTCTCGGTGAACTGCTCGTCGCGCTCGCTGATCTCGCGCAGAAAAGTGATCTCGACGTCGGAGGCGTGGCGTGCCGACAGCCGGGCGGCGGTGCCCTCGAGCACTTCGCGCATGGCATACAGCTCGCTGACCATGCCGTGGTCTAGCTCGGTGATGATCGTGCCGCGTGCCGGATCGTTGGCGACCAACCCTTCCATCTGCAAGCGATTGAGCGCCTCGCGAACCGGGGTGCGGCTCAGCCCGGTGCGCTCGGCCAGATCGACTTCGCGGATGCGCGTGCCGGGGCGCAGCGAGCCTTCCTTGATCGCCTCGACGATATACCGATAGGCCTGTTCGCTGCGCGGTTCGCCGCGCTCGTTGGCGGACGCTGCCGGGGACTTGCGTGATTTGCTTTCTGCCATGGAGCTGCCTGTCTGATCGCCGCTTTGTCGCGTCATGATAATGGCCCATACACATCTTGTCATTTTGAACACTAGTGGATACAGTTGTATTTAATAGTTAGAGGAGGTGTTCGATGTTCGTCTCATCGCTCGGACGGCCGATTGATCGGGAAGCGCTTACCGGTCATGACGTGCTGGTGATAGGCGGCGGCAATGCCGCCTTGTGCGCAGCGCTATCGGCACGCGAGCAGGGCGCCAGCGTGTTGATGCTCGAGAGTGCGCCGCGCGAGGTGCGTGGCGGCAACAGCAGCCATACGCGCAACCTGCGCTGCATGCATCGGGCGCCCACCGATGTGCTGACCGACGCCTACCTGGAGGGCGAGTTCTTCGAGGACGTCTGGCGGGTGACCGGCGGCAACACCAACGAGGCCCTGGCGCGTCACGTGATTCGCGCCTCGGAGACCTGCACCGACTGGATGAAGGGCTATGGCGTGCGCTTTCAGCCGTCGCTGGGCGGCACCCTGCATCTGGGACGCACCAACGCGTTCTTTCTGGGCGGTGGCAAGGCGCTGGTCAATACCTACTACAAGGCCGCCGAGCGGCTGGGGGTGACCATTCTCTATCAGGCTGAGGCCGAGCAACTGGTATTCGACGGCAAGCGTTTCGACCATGCCCTGGTGCGACTGGGCGACGAGCAGGTGAGGGTGAGCGCCAAGGCGGTGGTGGTCGCCTCGGGCGGGTTCGAATCCAATCAGGAGTGGCTCGAGGAGGCCTGGGGTCCGGTGTCGCGCAACTTCCTGATCCGCGGTACGCGCTTCAACCAGGGCAAGATGCTGCGCTCGTTGCTCGACAACGGCGCCAAGTCGATCGGCGACCCGACCCAGGGCCATGCCGTGGCGATCGATGCCCGCGCGCCGAAGTACGACGGCGGCATCGTCACCCGCGTCGACTGCGTGTCGCTGGGCATCGTCGTCAACCGCGAGGGTCAGCGCTTCTATGACGAGGGTGAGGATTTCTGGCCCAAGCGCTACGCGATCTGGGGGCGGCTGATCGCCCAGCAGCCGGACCAGATCGGTTACTCGATCACCGACGCCAAGGCCGAGGGCCGCTTCATGCCGTCGGTATTCCCGCCGGAGCGCGCCGACAGTCTCGGCGAACTGGCGGCGAAGCTCGATCTGCCGGTCGAGGCGCTTAAGCGCACCGTCGACGAATTCAATGACGCCGTGCAGCCCGGCACCTTCGATCATAGCGTGCTCGACGATTGCCGCACCCAGGGCATCACGCCGGAGAAGACCCACTGGGCGCAGCGCATCGATACACCGCCTTTCTACGGTTACCCACTGCGCACCGGCATCACCTTCACCTACTTGGGTGCCGAAGTCGACGACAAGGCGCGCATGTACATGGACAGCGGCGAACTCGCCGACAACGTCTTCCTCGCCGGCGAAATCATGGCCGGCAACATCCTGGGGCAGGGCTACGTGGCCGGGTTCGGCATGACCATCGGCACGGTCTTCGGGCGCACCGCAGGTACACAGGCAGGAGGCTACGCGAAAAGCCATGCAGCAGATTGATACCCTGATCGACGAAGCGCGCCACAACATGACGGTGTGCAACGCGTGCCGCTACTGCGAAGGCTTCTGTCCGGTCTTTCCGGCCATGGAGCGGCGCCTGACCTTCTCGCGCGAGGATCTCAACTACCTCGCCAACCTGTGCCACAACTGCAGCGAATGTCTCTACGCCTGCCAGTACGCGCCGCCCCACGAGTTCGCGGTCAACGTGCCGAAGTCGATGGCCAAGCTGCGTGCTTCCTCCTATCGCGAATACGCCTGGCCGAGGCCCCTGGCGCGGCTGTTCGATCGCAACGGACTGGTTTCCTCGATTGCCCTGGCGCTGGGTATGACGCTGATCCTGCTGGTCGCCATCGCGCTCAACGGCGGCCTGGCGGCACTGCTCGGGACGCAACACGGCGGCGATTTCTACGCACTGCTGCCGCACAACGTCATGGCGGGGCTGTTCGGCGGCGTCGCGCTGTTCGTCGTCCTGGCGCTGGCGATGGGGTTCGTCGGCTTCTGGCGCGAGAGCGGCGAAGGTCGGGGGGCGCTGTTCGACCGCCGTGCCTGGCGCGACGCACTGAGCGAGGCAGCGTCGCTGCGCCATCTGCACGGCCAGGGCGACGTCGGTTGCACCTATCCCGACGAGTATCACTCCCATTGGCGGCGACGCTTTCATCACCTCACGGCCTATGGCTTCCTGCTGTGTTTCGCGGCCACCGTCACCGCTACCTTCTATCATTACCTGTTTGGCTGGGTGGCGCCCTACGAGCTGGCCAGTCTGCCCAAGCTGTTCGGCATACTCGGCGGGCTGGGCCTGCTTGTGGGCCCGGCCGGGCTTTGCTATCTCAAGCTCAGGCGCGATCCGGACACCGGGGACGGCCGCCAGCTGGGCATGGACATGGCCTTTATCGCGCTGTTGTGGCTCACCGCGCTGAGCGGCCTTGTGCTGATGCTGTTTCGCGAGTCGTCGGCGCTCGGCGTGCTGCTGGTGATTCACCTGGGCATCGTGCTGGCGCTGTTCGTCACGCTGCCTTACGGCAAGTTCGTGCATGGCCTGTACCGTCTGGGCGCGCTCTATCGCAACGCCCTGGAGCGCCGCCGCGGGGGAACCGCCCAGGATAGCTGACGAGTGCCTCCTGACGGGCGGTGCAGCGACGGCGTTTGTGATACCTTGTCGCGAACTTTTTGCCGCTGGACCGCCAAGGATTTCATGGACGCCCAAGCCAAGATCATCGCCCGCCTCGCCGGGGAACTCGCCGTTCGTCCCAACCAGGTTACCGCCGCCGTGGAAATGCTCGATGGCGGCGCCACCGTGCCGTTCATCTCGCGCTACCGCAAGGAGGCCACCGGCGGCCTCGACGACGGCCAACTGCGCGAACTCGAGGAGCGTCTGCGCTATCTGCGCGAACTCGAGGAGCGCCGTGCAGCGGTGCTCGCCAGCATCGACGAGCAGGGCAAGTTGACCGACGCACTGGCTGCCCAGGTGCGGGACGCCGACACCAAGCAGCGCCTGGAAGACCTTTACCTGCCCTACAAGAAGAAGCGCCGCACCAAGGCCCAGATCGCCCGCGAAGCCGGGCTCGAGCCGCTCGCCGATGCGCTGCTCGCCGACCCCACCCTGGACCCCGAAAGCGAGGCCCAGGGCTATCTGCGGGCGGCGGACGGTGACACGCCGGCCATCGAGGACGCCAAGGCGGCGCTGGACGGCGCCAAGCAGATTCTCATGGAACGCTTCGCCGAGGATGCCGAACTGGTCGGGCGGCTGCGCGATCGGCTGTGGGACGAGGGCGAGCTGCGCGCGCGGGTGGTCGACGGCAAGCAGCGCGAGGGCGCCAAGTTCTCCGATTATTTCGAACATGACGAGCGCCTCGCCAAGGTGCCTTCGCATCGCGCGCTGGCGATGTTTCGCGGTCGCAACGAAGGCGTACTGGCGCTGAGCCTCAAGTTGCCCGGCGAGGACGAGGTGCCGGTGCACCCGGCCGAGGTGGCGATCGCCCGCCACGTCGGTGTAGAAGACCACGGGCGTGCGGCCGATCGCTGGCTGCGCGAGGTGGTGCGCTGGACCTGGCGGGTCAAGCTCTACACCCATCTCGAGACCGAGCTGATGGGGCGGCTGCGCGAGCGTGCCGAACTGGAGGCGATCGGGGTCTTCGCCGCCAACCTCAAGGATCTGCTGCTCGCAGCGCCGGCCGGCCAGCAGGCGACGCTGGCGATCGACCCGGGGCTGCGTACCGGCTGCAAGGTCGCGGTGGTCGACGCCACCGGACAATACCTCGAGCAGGCGGTGATCTATCCGCACGCGCCGCACAAGCGCTGGGACGAGTCGCTGGCGACGCTGGCCAGGCTGGCCGACAAGCATGGTGTGAGCCTGATCGCGATCGGCAACGGCACTGCCAGCCGCGAGACCGACAAGCTCGCCGGCGAGCTGGTCAAGCGCCTGGCCGCGCAGGACGGCTCGCGCCGACTCGCCAAGGTGATGGTCAGCGAGGCAGGAGCTTCGGTGTATTCGGCCTCCGAGCTGGCGGCGCGGGAGATGCCCGATCTCGACGTGACCATCCGCGGCGCGGTGTCGATCGCCCGGCGTCTCCAGGATCCGCTGGCCGAGCTGGTCAAGATCGAGCCCAAGTCGATCGGTGTCGGCCAGTACCAGCACGATGTATCCCAGGTACAGCTCTCGCGCAGCCTGGAAACGGTCATCGAGGATTGCGTCAATGCCGTGGGGGTGGATTTGAATACCGCCTCCGGGGCGCTACTGTCGCGGGTCTCGGGGCTCAACCCGGGGCTTGCCGAGAATATCGTCGCGCGGCGCAACGAGCACGGCGCATTCCGCAATCGCCGCGAGCTGCTCGAGGTCAGTCGCCTGGGGCCGCGCACCTTCGAGCAGTGCGCCGGCTTTCTGCGCATCATGAACGGCGACAACCCGCTCGACGCCAGTGCCGTGCACCCCGAGGCCTACCCGGTGGTGGCGCGCATCGCCGAGCGCGGCGATCGGGAACTGGCCAGCCTGATCGGCGACAGCGCCTTTCTGAAAGCGCTCAAGCCCGCCGACTACGTCGACGACAGCTTCGGCGTGCCGACGGTGACCGACATCCTCAAGGAGCTCGACAAGCCCGGCCGCGACCCGCGCCCCGAATTCAAGGCCGCCGAGTTCCGCGAGGGCGTGGAAACGCTCAAGGATCTCGAGCCGGGGATGATCCTCGAGGGCAGCGTGACCAACGTCACCCACTTTGGCGCCTTCGTCGACATCGGCGTTCATCAGGACGGATTGGTGCACATCTCGGCGCTGGCCGAGAAGTTCGTCGACGATCCGCGGCAGGTGGTCAAGGCCGGCGACATCGTCAAGGTCAAGGTCATGGCCGTGGACATCGAGCGTGCGCGGATCGGTCTGTCGATGCGCCTTAGCGACGAACCCCAGGCCGAGGAGGGCTCGGCGCCTGCCCGGGGGCCTCGGCGCCAGGACAACGACGGCCAGCGCCGCGGCAAGGGCGCGCGCCGTGGCGGCGGTGCCCCGGATAAGCGGGAGGGTGGCGGTAGCGCCGGAAGCGGTGGCATGGGGGCGCTGGGCGAGGCGCTGCTCAAGGCCCGTAATAAGCGCTGAATCATCGCTGTCGATCGTTAGCCTTGAAAGGGCTGCGCCAGGCACCATAATCTGTCCTTCATCCAGCGTCGCGGTGAGCGACGGTGAATCGCCTGTAACCGGGGGTGTTCAACTTGTCCGAGCAACTAGTCAAGGCCGTCGAGCGGCTCAAGGGATTGGCCCGCGAGGGGCGGCTGGGTCGTTTGCGCCGCGGCATCGAGAAGGAAGGCCTGCGTGTCGACCGGCGGGGAGCGATCGCCCAGACGCCGCACCCCCGGGCGCTGGGGTCGAAACTGACCCACCCGCACATCACCACCGATTACTCCGAGTCGCTGCTCGAATACATCACGCCGGTCTACTGCCGACCCGAGGACGCGACGGCGTTCCTCGCCGACCTGCATCGCTTCAGCTATCGCTATCTGGACGACGAACTGATCTGGCCGGCGAGCATGCCCGGCCGCCTCGCCGGCAACGACAGCGTGCCGATCGCCGACTACGGGCGTTCCAATGTCGGCACCATGAAGTCGGTGTATCGCAAGGGTCTGGACGTGCGTTACGGGCGGATCATGCAGTCGATCGCCGGCGTGCACTACAACGTCTCGCTGCCCGAGGAGTTCTGGCCGTTGCTGCGCGAGCTCGAGGGCGCGCAGGACAAGCCGCTGAACGGCTATCGCTCGGGTCGCTACTTCGACATGATCCGTAACTTCCGGCGCAACAGCTGGTTGTTGCTGTACCTGTTCGGTGCCTCGCCGGCGCTCGACCGCAGCTTCCTGACCGGCGCGGTGCCCGACAAGCTCAAGACTCATGCCCGCGATACCCTGGTGTCGCCGTATGCAACGAGCCTGCGGATGTCCGATCTGGGCTATCAGAACAAGGTCCAGGCGCAGCTCAAGATCTGTTTCAATTCGCTGTCCAACTACGTCGGTACCCTGCGCCACGCCATCAGTACCCCATGGCCGGCCTACCAGCGCCTGGGCGTCAACGAGGGAGGCGAGTGGCGTCAGCTCAACGCCAACATCCTGCAGATCGAGAACGAGTACTACAGCGATATCCGCCCCAAGCGTGTGGCGCGTCATGACGAGACCCCCACCCAGGCGCTCGAGGCGCGGGGCGTGGAATACATCGAGGTGCGCTGTCTCGATCTCAACCCGTTCCTGCCGCTGGGTATCGACGAGACGCAGATGCGCTTTCTCGATACCTTCCTGATGTGGTGCCTGCTCGCCGGCAGCCCGTGGATCCCCGACGAGGAGTGCGACCGGCTCGACGACAACCGCCAGGCGGTGGTCGAGCGTGGCCGCGATCCCTCGCTCACGCTGGCCATCGATGCCCGCGAAGAGCAGCTGGCGCGTCGTGCCGAGGCCCTCTTCGACGAACTGCGCGAGGTGGCCGGCCTGCTCGACACCATCGAGTCCTCGCAGGCGCATGCCACGGCGCTCGACAGCCTGGCCCCCTTGCTGCGCCAGCCTGAGCGCACGCCCTCCGCGCGCTTGCTCGAGGTGCTCCAGCAAAGTGGCGGCGAGTTCGTCGACTACATGCTCGAACTGGCCGGCGAGCAGGCCACGCGTTTTCGCAGCGAGCCGATGGATCCTGCCCGCGAGGGGCTGTTCAGCCAGCTCAGCGAGACCTCGCATCAACAGCAGGACGACATCGAGGCCGACGACCGCGAGAGCTTCGAGGCTTTCCTCGAGGCCTATTTCGCGCGCGCCCGGGAACCGCGGCCCGCGTCGGCAGTCTGAACGATTCATTCGGGCCCGCCAGTCGGGCCCGAGCTTTTGTGGGATTGGCATTCACTGACGGGAGCGCATGAATGGCGGCTAGCTTGAGCGGAACGTGGACGCGGCGAATGACGGTTCGTCACTGGAGCCTGGCCGGCCTGGCCTTCTGTGCGCTGATGATGGCGGTGGCGCTGGCGCTGCAATACGTGGTGGGGCTCGAGCCGTGCCCGCTGTGTATCTTCCAGCGCATCGCGGTCATCGCCGCGGCGCTGGTCTTCCTGGTCGCGGCGATCCACAACCCGCGCGGCTGGGGCGGCGGCGTCTACGGCCTGCTGGGACTGGTGGCGGTCGCCGGCGGCATTGCCGTGGCCGGGCGTCACGTCTGGCTGCAGTCGCTGCCGGCCGACCAGGTGCCCAGTTGCGGGCCGGGGCTCGACTACATGATGGAAGTCATGCCGATGTGGGACGTTCTCTCACGCGTGTTATCGGGTTCGGGGGAATGTGCCGCGGTCGAGGGCGTGTGGCTGGGCGTGACCCTGCCACAGTGGACTTTGGTCGGATTCCTGGTCCTGGCGTTGGTACCCATCGTATTGATTGCTCGCGGCTTTATAAGAAGACGTCGCGACTAGCCGACGAATATCCCGCATCCAGCATTGACAGCCATGCGACCAGGAGGGACGCTGAGCTTCCGCAGGCTGCATGAACGCATGGAGGCAGGACAATGCTGGAAGATTGCAAGACCGCTCAGGAGCGCTGGGGTGGCGTCCATCGACTGATCGATCGCTGGTTCGAAGAGCGTCGCGAGATGCTGGTCGCGATGCTGGAACTCCAGGAAGCTTGCGACGCGGACCCCGAAGTGATCACCAAGGAACAGATCGACCGCTTCAGCGAACTGCTGATGGATTACATCAGCGCCGGGCATTTCGAGATCTACCCGCAGTTGCGCGAAGAGGCGGAGCAGTTCAACGACCATGAGGCGCTGAAGATCGCCGAACAGCTGCTGCAGCGCCTTGAGATGTCGACCGCCATGGTGCTCGAGTTCGACGAGGACTACTCCACGCCGACGCGCTGCCAGCACTACCTGTTCCGCCTGCCGGCCTGGATGGATCGCCTGCGCAAGGCGTTGACCGAGCGTTTTACGCTCGAGGATCAGTTGATCAGCCGCCTGCACGCCGCGCATACGCCGCCGCCGGCCCCAGAGGTTGCCCCCAGCGCCACTTACTGAGCCGGTGTGCTCAGAGCGCATGCATCAAGCCCGACTCGCCGGTTACCGAGCACTATTCAGAAAGGCCCCGTCGACGAAGCGCCGACGGGGCCTTTCGCGTCATGACCCTTGCCTCGATCTGTGCCGGCCGCGCAGTCGCGCTCCGATGCGGGCGCCGAGGTAGAGCATGCACGGCGTCAGCAGCAGGGTCAGGCCGGTGGCGAAACCCAGCCCGCCGGCGATCGCGCTGGACAGTTGGGTCCACCACTGGGTCGAGGGTGCGCTGAAGCCCAGACTGGGCGTGAGCAGGTCGACGTTGACGCTCAGCACCATCGGCAACAGTCCGAGCACCGTGGTGATGGCGGTCAACAGTACCGGCCGCAGGCGCCGGCAGCCGGCTTCGAGCGCGGCGTTGAAGGCATCGAGGCCGTCATTCAGCAACTGATTGTAGGTGTCGATCAGCACGATATTGTTGTTCACCACGATCCCCGCCAGGGCGATGATGCCCATGCCCACCATGACGATGCCGAACGGCTGCGCATTGAGCAGCAGGCCGAGCAGCACGCCGGCGGTGGAGAAGACGATCGCCGAGAGTACCAGACCGGTCTGGTACAGGCTGTTGAACTGGGTGACCAGGATGATCGTCATCATGAAGATCGCTACGCCGAAGGCCATGCCCAGAAAGCGGCTGGTCTCGGCCTGGTCCTGCTGCTCGCCGGCGAAGCTGTAGCGCACTCCCTCGGGAAGCGAGTCGAGCGCCGAGCCGAGCGCACGCAGGCGTTCGTCGACTTGGAAGCCGGGGGCGACGTCGGCTTCCAGGGTCAGCGCGCGGCGACCGTCGACGCGGTGCAGGGTGCCGACCTTGGGCGCCGGCTCCAGGCGCACGAACTGGCTGATCGGCACCTGGCCGCGCGTGGTGGTGACGGTCAATCGGCGCAGCTGGTCGAGGCTGCGCCACGCCCCGGGCAGGCGCACCCGGATGTCGACCTCGTCATCGGCGTCGGGCGGACGGTAGGTGGCGAGCTGCAGGCCGTTGGTGACCAGCTGCACCGCGCTGCTGACGGTGGCGACGTCGGCGTCGAAGCGTGCCGCGGCCTCGCGATCGACGCGCAGCCGCCACTCGACACCTGGCAGACTGCGATTGTCCTCGATGTCGCGGAAACCGCCGAGTTCGTGCATGGCCGCGCGCAGTTGCTCGATCGCGCGTTCGATCGCCGCCGGCTGACGCGCGGTGAGCTCGATCTGGATCGGCTTGCCGCTGGTCGGGCCCTGCTCCTGTTCGCGGAATTCCAGGCGCACGCCGGGCAGGTCGGCGGTGCGTTCGGCCATCTCGGCGAGAATCCGGCTCGCCGGGCGGCGTTGATTCCAATCGATCAGCTGGAAGGTCAACTGGCCGATCACGTCGGCACCGAGCTGGCCGTCGGGAATCGCGAAGGAGCGTGCGTAGAGCGCCTTGATCTCGGCCATCCCGGCGACGCGCCGTTCGACGCGCTGGACCACCGCATCCTTTTCGGCGATCGATAGGTCGCCGCGCGCATGGACCAGTATCTGGGCACTGTCGGGCTCCACCGCGGGGAAGAACTCGACGCCGTGGTTGAATCGCGCGTAGCCGACGTAGACCAGCGCCATCAGCAGCAGCGCGCCGGTGAGCGTCAGCGCCGGGTGGCGCAACAGACGTGCGAGCACCCGACGGTAGAGCCGCCCACCGGCGCTGGTCCGGGTACCGCCGGCGGGGCGCCCGCGACGCAGCAGGTGGCCCAGCGTGGGCAGGAACACCAGTGCCATGGCCAGCGAGGCGAGCAGGCACAGTATCACCGTGGCCGGCAGATATTTCATGAATTCGCCGACCACCCCGGGCCAGAACAGCAGCGGCATGAACACCGCCAGGGTGGTGGTGGTGGAGGTGATCACCGGCCAGGCCATGCGCCCCGCCGCGCCGGCCCAGGCGGCGCGTGCCGGCTGGCCCCCGGCGAGGTTGTGGTCGGCCTGTTCGGCGACCACGATGGCGCCGTCGACCAGCATGCCGGCGACCAGGATCAGCGCGAACAGCACCACGATGTTGAGGGTGTAGCCGACCGCCCAGATCAGCAGGATGCCGGTCAGGAAGGCGCCGGGGATGGTCAGCCCGACGAGCAGCGCCGAGCGCAGCCCCATGGTCGCCAGGATCACGATCAGTACCAGCACCACCGCGGTCAGCACGTTGTTGAGCAGGTCGTCGAGCAAGCGATCGACGGTGGTCGACTCGTCCATAATGATGCGCACGTCGAGGGTTTCGGGCAGTTGCGGCTCGGCCTCGGCGAGCAGCGCCTTGACGGCGTCGATGGTGGCGATGATGTTGGCGCCGGTGCGCTTGGAGATTTCCAGCACCATCGCCGGCTGGCCGTTGATGCGCGCGTAGCCGGCGGGGTCCTTGAAGGTGCGGTGGATGGTGGCGACGTCGCCGAAGGTGACCACCCGATTGCCGTCGACCTTGACCGGCATGCCGAGCAGGTCGTCGAGGTTCTCGATCACCCCGGGCACCTTGATCGCCAGGCGACCGGCGCCGTTGTCGATGCTGCCCGCGGCGACCAGTTGGTTGTTGCGCGAGACCAAGTTGAACAGGGTGTCGAAGTCGATGCCGTAGCTGTCGAGGACCAGCGGGTCGACGACGATCTCCATCAGGTGCTCGCGTTCGCCGGCGATGTCGACCTCGAGCACCTGGGGGATGCTCTCGATGGCGTCCTTCAGGCCGCGTGCCGCGGTCATCAGCTCGGCGGCGGACAGCGGTCCCGACAGGCCCACCGAGAGCACCGGGAAGCGCGACACGTTGACTTCCATGACGCGCGGCTCTTCGGCTTGTTCGGGTAGGGAGCTGCGCGCGATGTCGACCTTCTCGCGCACGTCGGCCAGCGCCTGGCGGGGATCGAAACCGGCGTCGAACTCCAGGGTGATCGAGGCGAAGCCCTCGCTGGCCTGGGCGGTCATCTTTTCGATACCCTCGATGGCGCGCAGTTCCTGCTCCATGGGGCGCACCAGCAGGCGCTCGGCATCCTCGGGGCTGACCCCCTCGAGGGTCATCGAGACGTAGATCATGGGAATCGCGACGTCGGGATTGGCTTCCTTGGGAATCGCCTGATAGGCGAGGCCACCGGCCAGCAGCAGGAACGCCAGCAGCAGCAGGGTGGTGCGCGAACGATCCAGCGCGGCATCGATCAGCGCACGCATCAGCGATTACCCGAATCGGCTGAGGCGGGCTGGGCCGTGGATTGCTCGGCCGCTACCGCCTCGACGCGCTGCCCGGCTTCGACGAAACCGCCGCCCAGGGTGACCAAGCGCACCTCGTCGGGCAGGCCGCCGACCCAGGCCTGCTCGGCATCGGCGCTGATGATGTCGACCGGCATGAAGCGCACCCTGGCGTCGTCCGAGACGGTCTTGACGCCCATCCGGCCGCGTTCATCGAGCACCAGCAGGGCCGGCGAGATGCGGTGTGCCGGCCTTTCGGCCAGGGCAACGTCGAGCGTCGCGCTACCTCCGGCGATACGCAGGCGCTGCGGGTTGGCCACGCTGACTTCGAGCGGATAGCTGCGGGTGGCGTCCTCGGCACTCCTGGCGAGGAAGCTGACCTGGCCCTCGAGGGTGCGTCCGTCGAGCAGCGTGACGGTGACCGGCATGCCTTCGCGGACCTCATCGGCGCGGCGCTGGGGCAGCCACGACCTGGCCTTGAGCTGAGCGATATCGACCAGCAGGCCGATCTCCTCGCCGGCTTGCAGATAGTCGCCGAGGTCGACCTCGAGCCGGTCGAGCACACCGGCGAAGGGCGCCTCTAGGTGCGTGTCGGCGAGCGATTCACGCAACCCGGCAAGCTCGGCGCGGCTCTGTGCCAGCTCGCTCTTGAGGCGCAGCAATTCGTTATCGGAAACCAGGTTGCGGCCGCTGAGCTTCTGCGCGCCTGAGAGTTCCGAGCGGCTCAGCGCCAGCTGCGCTTCGGCGCGCTCGATCCGTGCCGGCAGATCGCCGGGGTCGATCTCGATGAGCCGCTCGCCGGCATCCACGTTGGCGCCCCGCGGTTGCGGCAGGGCGGTGACCTCACCGGCTCGGCGAGCGCGCAGGGTGACGTCCTGGCGCGATTCGAGATGCCCCTGGAGGATGACGTGCGGGGTATGCATCTGGGCCTGCGAGGTCTCGACCTCGATCCGCGGCAGGCTGGGCTGGGCGGCCGCTCGCTCGGCGGGGGGGTGTTGGCGAAAGCGCTGCATGTCGCCGAAGGCCAGCCAGACCAGCAGTGCCACGCCGAGCAACAGGGCGAGCCATGCCGGGGACAACGAGAATCGCGAACGCATAGGCAGTAACCGTCCCTTGGCCAAGATGGCCCGGGCCATCGTCCGTATAAACGTGAGTGCCCCGGCCGTGGCCGGGGCACCAGTGTATCAGGCAAAAGTCATACGAGAAGTCACACGCGGCGGCAACGCGTCAGCAGCACTCCGGCTCGGCCACGCGGGCAGCGCGCGGCATCGGTTCGGAAGGTCGATTGGCGGGCTCGAGAGCGTCGAGCTTGAGGATTCGGTGCGTCTCGCGGCGCACTTCCCTGAGGCGAGTCGCATCCTTTTGCAGTGTCTCGGCGCGGACCGGAACCAGTTGCTTGAGGCGAGCCTGCCATTGTGCGGAGGCGAAGCGTTCGGGGAAGCAGCGCTCGATCAGGTCGAGCATGATCGATGTGGCCGTCGAGGCACCGGGCGAGGCCCCCAGCAAAGCGGCCAGGGAGCCGTCGCTCGCGGTAACGATCTCGGTGCCGAACTGCAGCACGCCTCCTCGCCGGGGACCCTTCTTGATGATCTGCACGCGCTGGCCGGCGACTTCGAGCTTCCAGTCCTCGGCCTTGGCGTCCGGATAGAAGGCGCGCAACTCCTCGACCCGCTGGGCATGAGAAAGGCGGACCTGATCGACCAGATATTTCATCAGGCTGAAGTTGCTGCGCGCGACGGACAGCATCGGGTTGAGATTGGAGGTGCGCACGGTCTTGACCAGGTCGAAGACCGAGCCGTTCTTAAGGAACTTGGTGGTAAAGCCAGCGAAGGGACCGAAGAGCAGGGAAGGCTTGCCGTCGACATTGCGGGTGTCGAGATGCGGCACCGACATGGGCGGCGCCCCGACGGCGGCATTGCTGTACACCTTGGCCTGGTGTTGCGAAACGACCTCGGGCTTGTCGCAGCGCAGCCATTGCCCGCTGACGGGGAAGCCGGCATAGCCCTTGGCTTCGGGGATCTCGCTTTTCTGCAGCAGGCGCAGCGAGGCACCGCCCGCGCCGAGAAAGACGAAGCGCGAGCGCAATTCGCGCTGCCCGCCGTCGCTGGTCTCGATCTTCAGGTTCCAGCTGCCGTCGGCGTTGCGCTCGAGATCCTTGATCTTCTGCCCGGTGCGAATATTGACTCGGTCGCTGTCCTGTTCGCTCAGGCGAGCGAACAGTTGATTCGTCAGGGCGCCGAAATTGACGTCCGTCCCGCTTTCGACGCGGGTCGCGGCGACCGGTTCGCCGGCCTGACGTCCGTCCATCAGCAGCGGGGCCCAGTTGGCGATGGTCGCGGGGTCCTGCGAATACTGCATCGACTCGAAGCAGTGATGATTGCTCATGGCTTCGTGGCGGGAGCGCAGGAATTTCACGTTGTCCTCGCCGCGTACGAAGCTCAGGTGGGGCACCGGCGAGAGGAAGTTGGCGGGATCGCCGAGGTTGCCATGTGCGACCAGCGAACTCCACAACTGCTTGGACTCCTCGAACATGGTGTTGATATGGATGGCCTTGTCGATGTCGATCGAGCCATCGGCGCTGGGGGGCGTGTAGTTGAGTTCGCACAGGCCAGCGTGACCCGTGCCGGCATTGTTCCAGGCAAACGAGCTTTCGCTGGCGATGGAATCCAGGCGTTCGACGATTTCGATGCGCGCCGTGGGTTCCAGTTCGTGTAGAAGTGTTGCGAGCGTGGCGCTCATGACTCCGCCACCTACGAGTACGACGTCAACGGCCTCTTGCATGGTTGGTTGTCACCCTCTGGGCTGATTCAAATAAGCCCATTATACCTGGCGGTATAGAAAAAACGAGCCAACCACAAGCTTTAGCTTATGCCTCTTGGTTTTCCCATAAGGAAAACATTTGTTTTCATGAATACGAAAAAAAGCCACTCAATCAATGGGTTGAGTGGCTTCTTGAGATAGTCCTTGATGCCGCAATGCAGCATCGATGGCATGTTATTTTTTGCTATCGCAGGCTTATGATTCGCCAGTTCCGCTCCCGGGCGATACTGTCGAGGGTAGCGTCGGGGTCCACGGCAACGGGATGATCGACTTTCTCGAGCAGCGGCAGATCGTTGTGCGAGTCGCTGTAGAACCAGGCGTCGTCGAGACTGACTTCGCGGCTTGCCAGCCACTCATCGAGGCGCTCGATCTTGCCCTCGCGGAAGCTGGGCGTGCCCGCTACGCGACCGGTGTAGCGTCCTTCGAGGATTTCCGCATCGACGGCGATCAGCTCGTCGACACCCAGGCGCTTGGCGATCGGCCCGGTAATGAAGCGGTTGGTCGCGGTGATGATCAGCAAGGTGTCGCCGCGTTCGCGATGACGGGCCAGCAATTCCTCACCCTTGGGCAGAATGTGCGGCTCGATCTTGCTGGCCATGAACTGTTGATGCCAGGCGGCGAGCTGTTCGGGGCTGTTCTCGGCGAGCGGTTTGAGGGCCATGGCCAGGTAGGCATGTATATCCAGCGTGCCGTCCTGGTAGGCCATGAGAAAACGCTGGTTGGCCTCGCGATAGCTGACCGGGTCAACGGCTCCCTGTTCGACCAGGAACTCGCCCCAGGCATGGTCGCTGTCGATGCCCAGCAGGGTGTTGTCGAGATCGAAGATGGCCAGGCTCAAGAGCACTCTCCTCAAATCGGTGATGGGCGTAGCCGATGGTTTCAAAGGCGGCGGCGATTATTGCAGAACGACCGGCGCTTGCCCACCGCCGCGGGTTTCCGGCTGTGTATTGATGCGCTTTCAGCGTTTGTGGAAGAATGAATCCAATATTGGATTCATAAGGTGAAGCCCGTGATCGACGCTGACGGCTTCCGCCCTAATGTTGGTATCATCATTACCAACCTTGAGGGCCAGCTGCTTTGGGCGCGTCGGGTTGGGCAGAATGCATGGCAGTTTCCTCAAGGAGGCATCAAGGGTTACGAGTCACCGCAACAGGCGCTCTATCGGGAATTGGAGGAGGAGATCGGCCTCACCCCCGACGACGTCGAAGTGCTGGCCTGTACCCGAGGGTGGCTGCGCTATCGCCTGCCCCGGCGCATGATACGCACGCAATCGCGGCCGATTTGCATCGGCCAGAAACAGAAGTGGTTCCTGCTCAAGATCCGCTGCCAGGACAGCCGTATCTGCATGGATACCACGGCCAAGCCGGAATTCGACGGCTGGCGATGGGTCAGTTATTGGTATCCGTTGGGCCAGGTCGTGCCCTTTAAGCGGGAGGTTTACCGCCGTGCCCTGCGGGAGCTGGCGCCCCGGGTCCAGCGACTCGCCCTGGGCGAGGGTTGAATCCGCAGTGCTCCCGATCCTTCGACTACAAGAAGAACGCCCATGCTCGATGTACTAAGACGCATCGTCCAAGAGGTCAATGGAGCACGCAGTCTTGAGGCCGCGTTGGCCACCATGGTCCGACGCATTCGCAAGGCCATGCACACCGATGTGTGCTCCATCTATCTGTTCGATGCCGCCCAGGATCGCCTGGTGCTGATGGATACCATCGGCCTGAATACCCAGGCCGTGGGTCACGTCTCGATGCGCCTCGGCGAAGGCCTGGTCGGCCTCGTCGGGCAGCGCGAGGAACCGCTGAATCTCGAGGATGCCCCGGCGCATCCGTACTTCCGCTATTTCGAGGAAACCGGCGAAGAGCGCTTCTCGAGCTTCCTCGGGGTGCCGGTCATCCATCAGCGCCGTGCGCTGGGGGTGCTGGTCGTCCAGCAGCAGGAGAAACGTCGCTACGACGAGGGCGATGAAGCCTTTCTGGTGACCATGGCAGCGCAGCTCGCCGGCGTGCTGGCGCATGCTCTGGCCACCGGCGCCCTGACACGACCGACCAGGGCCGACGGCATGGCGACCTTCAAGGGCATCGCCGCCTCGCCGGGCATGGTGATCGGCAAGGCGGTGGTCATTGCGCCGCCGGCCGACCTGGACAATGTGCCCGACCTGGTACCCACCGACATCGAATTCGAGATCCGCCGCTTGAGCGAGGCGATCGAGCGGGTGCGCCACGAGATCCGGCGCGCCGGGGAGCGACTCGCCAGTCGCATTTCCAGCCAGGAGCTGGCGCTGTTCGACGTCTACGAGCAGATGCTGGCCGATGCCGCGCTGGGCCAGGAGGTCGAGAAACGCATCCGCGAGGGCCAGTGGGCGCCCGGTGCGCTGGCCGACGTGGTGCGCCGTCACGTCCAGTACCTGGAGCGCGTCGACGACGATTACCTGCGTGAGCGGGCCGCGGACATCCGCGACCTGGGACGCCGCGTGCTGGCGCATCTGCAGCAGGAAACCGGCGAGGGCTTCGATACCTTCCCCGAACGCTGCGTGGTGATCGGCGACGAGCTCAGCGTGGCGATGCTCGGTGAGGTGCCCCGCGAACGCCTGGCGGGGCTGGTCTCGCTGAAGGGGTCGAGCACCTCTCATGTGGCGATCCTGGCCCGGGCGATGGGCATTCCCACCGTGCTGGGCATGGTCGATCTGCCGCTGACCCGCCTGAACGGCGCCTCGGTGATCCTCGACGGTCACCGCGGGCGCTTGCTGGTGCGCCCCGATGAGGAACTGTCCCACCGTTACCAGAAGCTGATCGATGAGGAGCTGGCGCTCGCCGAAGTGCTCGAGCATGAACAGCACCTGCCCAGTGAAACGCCGGACGGCTACAGCGTGCCGCTGATGGTCAATACCGGCCTGGCGGTGGACGCGGTGGCGGTGCTCAAGCCACGCATCGCCGGGGTCGGGCTGTACCGCACCGAAGTGCCGTTCATGATCACCGAGCGCTTTCCCGGCGAGCACGAGCAGACCAAGCTCTATCGCGAGCAGTTGGAGGGCTTCGCGCCATTGCCGGTGGTCATGCGCACGCTGGATATCGGCGGCGACAAGGATCTGCCTTACTTCCCGATTCATGAGGCCAACCCGTTCCTCGGCTGGCGCGGGATTCGCGTTACCCTCGATCATCCAGAGGTGTTGATGGTTCAGCTCCGGGCGATGTTGCGCGCCTCGGTTGGACTCGACAACCTGCGCATCATGCTGCCGATGATCACCAACGTCGATGAAGTCGACGCCGCGTTGCGTCTGCTCGATCGGGCGCTGGCCGAGCTCAACGACGAGATCGGGGAAGAGGGCGCCAAGATCGAGCGTCCCCAGGTGGGAGTGATGATCGAGGTGCCGGCAACGCTCTATCAGCTCGAGGCGTTGTCCCAGCGGCTGGATTTCTTTTCGGTGGGCAGCAACGACCTGACCCAGTACCTGCTGGCGGTGGATCGAAACAATCCGCGCGTGGCCAGCCTTTACGACGCCTGCCATCCGGCCGTGCTGTCGGCGTTGACCCGGCTCGCGGAGGAGAGCCATCGGCTGGGCATGCCGACCTCGGTGTGTGGCGAGCTGGCCGGCGACCCTTGTGGCGCGTTGCTGCTTACCGGGATGGGCTTCGATGCACTGTCGATGAATGCGCCGAGCCTGCCGCGGGTGCGTGCGGCGATTCGGCGCGTGCCGATGAGTGCGGCCCGGGCGCTGGTCGAAGAAACCCTGCGCCTCACAACGCCGGCCGCGGTGCGTGCCCACCTGCAAGCGCGTTTCGCCGAATGGCAGTTGACGCATCTGCTGCCGCCGCGCGATGACGCTTAGCGCCTTCCCGGTCGCTGCTCGATACGTTATCGGGCAACCAATGTGTCGAGCCTACGGTCTTATACTCGGCGGGTCGTCGACTGGGGCGGTACTGACAGGTGGCAGCGCTGTTGCCCGGCCGTGACGCCGCCGGGTTCGAAGCGCCGCTCGACGATGACGATCTCGCCGTGCGCCCGCCATTCGAGCAATGTACTGGCGCGTGTGCCGTAGTTTTGACCGAGGATGAACGCGGCCGAGAGCTGGCGCTCTAGCGCCAGTCCCACGCCAGTGTCGGGGAGGTTTTCATCGTCGGCTTGTCGTGTATCGCCCAATAGTTCCCAGGCGTCGCTCAGAAAGGGGCGGCCGGGATCGTCGAGTAACCCGGCCAGGCGCTGGCGGGCCTGGACAAGCTTGGGCCAAGGCGAATCGAGGCTGGCATTGGAAAGGCCATGCAAACCGGGCGCCACCTGCGACAGCCGGGTACCGTAGGGGCCGTGATGAAGATGCCAAAGCGTCTCCCCGTCGCACGCCAGCAGGTTGAAGCCGGCATAAGCCTGCGCCGCTTGGTTCGCAAGCCATTTAAGCCAGGCGCCAAGATCGGCGCAGATCAGCGCCTGATGAACCAGGTGGCCGCGGCTCGGCCCGCTTGCATTGGCCTTGAAACCGGGGGCGCGGACGTTGGTGATCGCGGCCACGCGTCCGGCGGCGTGGGCGGCCAGCCAGCTGCCGCCGGCCTCGAGATCGCGACCGCCGAGAATCTCGGCACAATCGCGCCACCTTGCCAATGGGGCAGCAGGGCGGTCATGGCGCTCGTCGCGATTGGCGGCAAGGCGCAAGGGGGTGGCGCTACCGGGGCGCCAGTCGAAAGCGATCAGACACATGACTTTTCTCTAGGGCGAGTGCGTAGCGGCGGCATGACAGGCTATAGGCGCTGAGCGTACACTCTGGCCATTGTCGATGACAGGGGTAGGGATGCAAGACATCTCCGAAGGTAAACGGGCAGCCCGACCTGCCATGCCGAGCGGTGGGTCGCCGCGGCTGTCGGCGTGGCTATGGGGCCTCGAGGCCTGTCTGACTTTTACCTGCCTGCTGGTGGCGGTGCTGCTTGGCGAACGCTTCAGCGCCGGTATTCGCGATGCGCTAGTGATGGTCTGGCTGTCAGGCGGCCTGATCTTCGCCCTGCTGGGCTGGCGCAGTGCCCGCCAGCGCCGGCGTCTCGAGCGCTTTCAGGCCGCGGTCCGCCTCAGCCAACTGGTCCGTGCCTCCGATGTACCCGAGCATATGCCGCTCGACCTCGATGCGGTGATAAAGGTGCTGGAGGAGAGCCTGCCACAGCGCCAAGCCGAGAGTCGTATCGAAGACCTGCTCGAGTCCTTGCCGCAAGCCGCCTTTCTGGCTGGCGGCAATCGGCTGGTGACGGTCAACGATCGACTGGTTCAGCACCTTGGCCGTTCGCGCCGTGACTTGCAGGATCTGCCGATCGATGCGCTGGATGCCAGCGAGCCCTTTCTTGGCGAGTCCGCCGATTACGCCGTACTCAGCGACGCCCACGGGGCGCGCCATGCGTTCCGCCTCGATCGTCGCCAGGCCGCGCAGGGCCAGGCGTTGGGGATACTGCACGACGACAGCGAGTCGCATCATCAGCTTTATCATCTCAGGCAGGAGCGCGATCGCGCACGACAGGAGTCGAAGCTCAAGTCACGCTATCTTGGCCAGATTCGTCGCGAACTCGAGAGCCTCGACGTAGCGGGAGTGTCTGCTGACGCTGCGAGCGCTTCGCCACTGGCTGAGCGTCTCGCGGGGCTCATCTCGTTGCTCGAGCGCGTCGCCGAAACCGACGAAGCGTCGAGTCAAACCGGACGCGTGAATAGCGGCGCCTCGGGCAAACGGGTGTTGATCGTCGACGATGGTCCGGTCAATACCGCCCTGGCGCGGCGGGTGTTGACCGATCAAGGCTTGCTGGTCGATACCGCGCGCAGCGGTGAAGAGGCTCTCGAGTTGGCGATGGAGCACAGCTACGCGCTGGTCTTCATGGATATCTACATGCCCTCGCTGGATGGTATCGAGACCACGCGCCGTTGGCGTCAGCGGGAAAGTGCCCAGGGCGGGCGCAGCGTGATGGTGGCGCTGACCGCCAATACCAGCGCGACCGATCGTGCGCGCTTCTTTGCTGCCGGCATGGACGACTATCTGGCCAAACCCTATCGCCCTCAGGCGCTGGTCGACGTGATACAACGCTGGCTTCCCGGCGTGGTCGCTCCCTCGACCGTATCTTGATTCATCTTCTTGCTAGGAAACGACATGCTCGACTACCCGCAGATCGATCCGGTGGCCATCGCGTTGGGACCGCTGAAAGTCCACTGGTATGGCCTGATGTACGTGGTCGGATTCATCGGCGCCTGGTGGCTGGGGCGGTTGCGGGCGGCGCGCCTGGGACTGAAGCCCGACGACATCGGTGACATGCTGTTTTACGGCGCGCTGGGTGTGGTGCTGGGCGGCCGCATCGGTTACGCGCTGTTCTACGGCTTCGATCGCCTGCTGGCCGATCCATTATGGCTGTTTCAGGTCTGGGACGGCGGCATGAGTTTTCATGGCGGCCTGATCGGCGTGTTGATCGCGGCTCTGCTGTTTGCCCGCAAGCACCGCCTGACCTTCTTCCAGATGACCGATTTCATTGCCCCGCTAGTGCCTATCGGCCTGGGCGCGGGGCGTATCGGCAACTTCATCAACGCCGAATTGCCGGGGCGCGTCAGCGATCTACCCTGGGCGATGGTCTATCCGGGGGGCAGCCAACCGCGCCATCCCTCGGCACTCTATGAGTTCGCCCTCGAGGGTGTGGTACTGTTCGCCATCCTATGGACGGTGTCGCTTAGACCGCGTCGTCGCGGTATGATTTCCGGTCTATTCCTGGTGCTTTACGGCATCTTCCGTTTCGCGGTCGAGTTCGTCCGTCTGCCCGACCCGCAACTCGGCTTCATCGCCTTTGGCTGGTTGACCATGGGCATGCTGCTGTCCCTGCCAATGATCCTGGCCGGCCTGGTTTTGATGATCTGGTCGAGGAGCCAGCCGGTGGACGGTGGCAAGGTCGAGACGCGCGAAGCGACATCCTGATTCTGCGATAGGCGAGTTATGCAGCCCTACCTTGAATTGATGCGCCGGGTGCTCGATACCGGCGTCAAGAAAGCCGACCGCACCGGCGTCGGCACGCAGAGCGTCTTCGGTCACCAGATGCGCTTCGACCTGGCTGACGGCTTCCCCCTGGTGACGACCAAGAAGCTGCATCTGCGCTCGATCATCCATGAGCTGCTGTGGTTTTTGCGCGGCGATACCAATATCGCCTATCTGCGCGACAATGGCGTGCGTATCTGGGACGAATGGGCCGATGACAACGGCGACCTGGGCCCGGTCTATGGCTATCAGTGGCGTAGCTGGCCGCGCCCCGATGGTGGCCATGTCGACCAGATCGCCAAGGTCGTCGAGCAGATTCGCAACAACCCCGATTCGCGACGACTGATCGTCAGCGCCTGGAACCCGGCGCTGGTCGACGAGATGGCGTTGCCGCCGTGCCATGCGCTGTTCCAGTTCTATGTCGCCGAGGGTCGGCTGTCCTGCCAGCTCTATCAGCGCAGCGCCGACGTTTTCCTGGGGGTGCCGTTCAATATCGCAAGCTATGCGCTGTTGACGCAGATGATCGCTCAGGTCTGCGATCTGGCGCCCGGCGAATTCGTCCATACCCTCGGTGATGCTCACCTCTACCTCAACCATATCGAGCAGGCCGAGCTGCAGCTCACGCGTACGCCGCGCGCGCGGCCGAAGCTGGTCCTCAACCCCGAGATCGACGACCTGTTCGCGTTTCGTTTCGAGGACATCGCCATCGAAGGCTACGACCCGCATCCACATATCAAGGCACAGGTGGCGGTATGAGCGAAGCGACTCCGGAAGAATCGCTGGTGCCGGTGGCGATGATCGCCGCGGTGTCGCGCAATGGCGTGATCGGTGTCGACAACCAATTGCCCTGGTACCTGCCCGAAGACCTCAAGTTCTTCAAGCGCATGACCCAGGGCAAGCCCTTGGTGATGGGGCGCAAGACGTTCGCCTCGATCGGTCGCGCGCTGCCTGGTCGATTGAACATCGTCATCACCCGTGATGCCGGTTTCGAGGCCGAGGGCGTGCGCATCTGCCACGATCTGGACGAGGCCTTGGCATTGGCCGACCATCAGGCGATCATCGACGGTGTCGAGGAGGTCATGGTCATGGGCGGCGGCGAGGTCTACGCTCAGGCAATGCCGCGGGCCTCGCGGCTCTACCTGACCGAGGTCGCCGTCGAGATCGATGGCGATGCACGCTTTCCGGCCATCGACGGGATGCTCTGGCATGAAGCGCAGCGCGTGCCGGGCGAGGAAAGCGGCCAGCAGGGCCGTCCCGCTTATGATTTCGTCGTTTATCATCGCCGCTGAGGACGACATGGATCGGCGTCCGCCTTCTTGCCGTGGGGGCATGGCGACACGATCGAACGATAACAATAATGGCTGAATTTCCGGCGCAGGCTGAAGCTGGCTAAACGCTGACGCTAGCTAAACGAAAGCAATGGAGGTTGCCCTTGACGACGCAACGCGTAGCCGCGCTATTCGATTCCCTGGAGCAGCATGTCCGCCGTGAGCGACAGGAGGTCGTCAGCCTTCGGCAACGACTAGCCCGCCTGGAGAGCGAGAACCAGCAACTTCGCCATTCGCTGGCGAAGCGAGCCGAGCCTGCCGAAACATCCGACGCTACTGAATCACCCGTCCAGGCGAGCCATGTCGAACGTGGCTACCCATTGCCGCGCCGAGTGATGTCGCCTGCACCGACACCCGAACCCGTTACCGAGGCCGAGCGAGGATCCTCTGATGCGCTTGTCGAGGAACCAGGTTCCCAGAGTCGGCTAGCGATCGGCGAGGCGCCATCCCCGCAGGCGCTGCTCGATGAATGGTACCGGCGCTACACCGATACCTTCTTCAAAGGGCATACGCGACCGCTGAAGATCGGTATCCATGAGGATCTGGTTGCCAACGAGCCCTGGTCCGATAAGCTGGTGCGCCGCGCGCTGGCCTGTTACGTCAATCTTCCGCGCTATCTCAAGGCCGTTCGCGCCGGTGCCGAGCGCGTCGATCTGGCTGGCCAGCCGGCCGGTGCCGTCACGCCCGGCGAAGCGCGTCACGCACACAAGAAGCTGGAGGCGTTGCAGGCTCAGCAGCGCAAGCGAGACAAGACGCTTAAGCGAGAGGAGCGTCAGAATCAGAGCGCCCGACTTGATCGCAAACTGGGCGACCTGTTGGCCAAGCATGGCAAGCATTGATGGCCACCGAGTGGCCGGCTTACGTTAACCAGCCGTTGGAAAGCGCCGAATACTTCCTTTATTAGGCGTCTTGCAATCAGTCGAACGGCTGTCATCATGAACAGCGTTCGCATTTGTCACTTGGCGGTCATAGAACGGCGCTAGGGTCATTGCGTGACGCGGTGCCGGCATGTTCGGTATCGGCAGTGTGCAGGGGATCGTGATCGGTAGGCGGTTCGATGTGGCGAGATTGAAAACAGTGTTTTTTCTTGTTGCGTTCCGCCAAACCCCAGTATAAGGTTCCCCTGCGAGCATTGGATAATAACAAGGCTTCGCTAAGGCAAGAGCGCTTCACAAAAGAATTTCAGAGGCGTGCCTGGCAAGCCAGTTGCATCTAAACAACGATCGAACAGTAAGCTAGTTAAGGAACTATCGCGATGAAAAAGACGCTCTTAGCGACTGCTATTGCCGGTGCCATGTGCGCCTCCGCCGCCCAGGCTGCCACTGTCTACAACCAGGACGGTACGCAGGTCGACCTGTACGGTAACGTTCAGTTGGGTTATCGCTCTGTCGACACTGGTGACGGCTCCGTTGATGACATTTTCGACAACGGCACCACTCTGGGTGTTGCCGCCGAGCATCAGGTCAACCCGGGCCTGATCGCCTATCTGAAGCTGGAACTTGACGGTTTCGCGGGTGACGAGCTCAAGTCTACTCCTTATGGTAGCGGCGACACCGCCTACGCTGGTATGAAAGGCAATTTCGGTGACGTCAAGCTGGGTTCTTACGACACCCTGATTGACGACTGGGTCAAGGATCCGGTCGACGGTTCCTGGTACGCCGGTGTCTATAATTCCGCGTCGTATCTGGCTGGTGACAACAACGATCGCGAAGGCGATCAGCTGACCTACAAGTCACCCTCTTTCGGTGGTCTGCAGTTCGCCGTGGGCACCCAGTATAAGGGCGATGCCGAGACTGACAACCGCGTTGAGAGCGACAGCACTGCATCTTTCTTCGGTGGCGTGAAGTACACCGTGGGTGCGTTGGACCTGGCCGCTGTCTATGACAACCTGGGTACTTATGACGGTACTGTTGCCGGCAATGGCGACTACGACGCCGGTGATGCCTACGGTCTGTCCGCTCAGTACGCCATGGCTGCCTGGACCCTGTCCGCCAAGTACGAGCGTTACGACGGTACCGACGATACTGAGGCGCTGACTAATGTCGATAACGCCAATATGTATGCGGTCAAGGCCAACTACGCTTACGGCATGGGTAACCTCTACGCGACTTACCAGTATGTCGATCAAGATCTTGGCGATAACGACAGTGAATCTCTGAATCAGGTCATGCTGGGCGCCGATTATAGTCTGACGTCGGCGGTGACTTACTTTGTTGAAGGCACCATGTACGACGAGCAAGATGACGAAGGCGATTTCGTCGCTACCGGTCTGGCCTTCACTTTCTAAGACCTTCTCGGTCGTAAGAAAGCCTAAACCGAAGCCGGCCCCTTGTGGGCCGGCTTTCTTTTTGCCGGGTTGATGTGCAGGGGCGGGCGGTGCAAACTCGTTGGCGGCTGCCCAATTCGGCTCTTTCTTCCCTGATCTTTCGTATGGATAGGACACTACGCTATGAATCATCGGTTTCTGGCTCCCGTTCTGCTCGGTTTCGGGCTCTATGCCGCTTTGCCGGCCGCCCAGGCCGATATGCCGCCCAACTATCAGGGGTCGACCATCGATGTGACGAAATTCTTTTCGAGTCGCAGCGATGCAAGAAGCCAAAGCTTCAACTTCGGTGGCTGGAACGAGCACAAGTTCACCGTCGAAAAAGCCGGTCGTTATCTGATCGAAAGTTCGTCCCGCGCGGGGATGTCAACCCGCTATCGCATCGAGGCGCAATTGCTGGATGATCGGGGCAATGTCGTAGCCGAAAGCGAAGCATTGGGGTCCGACGAGGGTGGTCTGCATATGTCACAGGAGTTGGAACCCGGCGATTACGTGCTCAGAGTCAACGCCCGAGAATTCGGCGACACCAAGCTGAAGGGTAATCGTTACACGATTAGCGTCGCCGGCCTGGATGAGCGCGGTAACCGGCTCAGTGCGGGTGAAAGTGGTATCGAGGAACCCAGTGGCATCGGCTATGACCGCGAGGCCGAAGGCCCGACGACGGCCTTCGTGCGCTCGCCGGATGCCACGGCGGCACTCGCCGCGCCGGTATCGCAGGCCTCATCGACGACGAGCAACGCCGGCGTAGCGGCCGATACGACGGGCGATTCAACCCCCACCTCGGATACGACCGCCGCGGGTAGCGCCAGCCAAGCTAGTGCCAATCAGGCCTTCGCTGAAGACACCCCTGCCGAGGGCTTCAAGGAGGTCGTCACCGATGTCGATATGCGCTATAAGGGCAAGGCGTTGAGTTTCGATGTCCGACAAGCGGGGACGGTTGCTGTTTCCACATCGACCATGAGCGGTTACGAAGGCACGTATCGTATCGAAGCGCGCATCCTCGATAGCGATGGCAATGTCGTTGCCAGCGAGAAGGGCTCGCGCTTTGCGGGCGATATCGATATCGAGACGGTACTTCAGCCGGGCAGTTATACCGTATGGGTATCTGGCCAGAATTACGGCAATCCCAACGATGTCGCCAACAACTACGCGCTACGGGTGAAGCAACTCGACGTGCGTTGAGAAAGCCCCGATGCAGCGACACCGTCGTATCCATACGAAATCGCCCCGCTTGAGCGGGGCGATCTCGTTGGACGCGAATGACACGGGGTGGGTGTCGGCGAGATCAGGCGTCGTCGGCATCAGGCCCGTGAGCGTAATGGCGTGAGGGACGCAGTTGTTCGAGCACCGCTAGCTGATCGTCGCTGAGCACCTCGTCGAGGGCCTGACGATGTGCGTCGCGCAGGGCCTGCCAGGCGTCGCGCTTCGCTTCACGACTGTCGAATTGTTGATTGCGCAGTTCGCGAGCCTGGCTGAAGAACTGCTGGCGGGCATCGTCGAGCTTGGCCTGCTCGGCGTCGCTGAGTCCCCAGCTCTTGAACAGCGCGCTGAACAGTTCGCCGGGCTTGTCTTGCGCCATTCGCTCATGCTGATGATGATTGCCAGGCCCGCCTCGTATGGCTGAGTGCATCATCATTGGCCGATGCGGCGACATCATAGCGTGCAGGGCATCGAGCTGTTGCTCGTCGAGAAATTTACCGAGGCGTTGGCGATGCTCCTCGCGCAGGCTATGGATCTGCTCGCGATAGTCGCGTTGTTCATCGGCAAAGGCCTGGCGGGTGTCATCGTCGAGTTGCCAACTGTCGAACAGCGCTTCGACGCGTGGATTCGGGCCTTGAGGAGCATGACCTTCATGCGCGCCGGGAGCTGCCTGGGCCAGGGAAATCGTGCCGCCGGCGAGCAGCGCGGCGACCAGAGGGGCGGTGAATAGCGAAGCGGCGAATCGGGTCTTAAACATGACAGCGTCTCCTTGTGTGGACGCTGTCAGTTTCGCGTGGTGTTGCGCAACCAGCGCGCAGGCAATACGTAAGGATTGCGCAAGCGAAAGCGTTGTTCGACGCTCATTCTTCGGGTTGGTATTTGTAGCCCACGCTGTAAACCGAGCGGATGATCTCGCGCTCGGGCCACACCTCGGCGATCTTGCGGCGCAGCTTCTTGACGTGGCTGTCGACCGTGCGCTCGGAGACGATGCGATGGTCGCGATACATGTGATCCATCAACTGATCGCGCGAGAAGATCTGCCCCGGCGCCTGCATCATCACCTTGAGCAGTTGGAACTCCACCGCGGTCAGGCCCAGGTCGCGGCCGTCGGCCAGGGCTCGCCAACCGGCGGCGTCGAGCTCGAGGGGAAGGGCGTCCCGCGTGGCCGCCGGGTGCTCTCCGGCGGCGGCCTGGGCCCGGCGCAGCACGGCCCTGACTCGGGCGACCACCTCGCGGGGGCTGAAGGGCTTGCAGATATAGTCGTCGGCGCCGAGCTCGAGCCCCAGCAGGCGATCGACCTCCTCGACCCGCGCGGTGAGCATGATCACCGGCAGCCGTGGCCAGCGCTGGCGAATTTCCCTGCACAGCGTCAGGCCGTCGGTGCCCGGCAGCATCAGATCGAGCAGCACCAACGCCGGCATTGGGTCGGCCTTGTCCAGCCAGGGCAGCACCGCATCGCCATGCTCGATGTGGTGGCTTTCGAAGCCGCTACCGGTCAGATAGTCGGCGACCAGCCGCGCGATCTTGGGCTCGTCCTCGACGATCAGGATGCGTTCGTTCACCGGCTTTCTCCTTGGAAGCTTGCTCGTAACGCGGACGCACTGGCCAACGGCAGGCTCAAGGTCCAGCGCAACCCGCCCAGCGGCGAGGCCGACGGCGCTAGTTCGCCGCCGTGGGCCTTGACCAGCGCTGCGGCGATCGACAGCCCCAGGCCGCTGCCGCCGCTGCGCCGGTTGCGCGAGGCCTCGACACGGTACAGGCGCTCGGTGAGCCGCGGCAATGCCTGCTCGTCGACGCCGGGCGAGCTGTCCTCCCAGTCGATCGTAACCCGTTGAGCATCGTGCTGCAGGGTCACGCTCAAGCGTCCGGGGGCGTCGGTATAGGCGCGGGTGTTGGCCAGTAGATTGTTCCATAGCTGGTGAAGCCGCTGCGGATCGCCGAGGACCGGGGCCGGCCCGGAGAGCGAGACCTCCAGCGTGATACCTGCATCGTCGAGCCAGCCGCGGGCGTCCTCGAGCCGGGCGCGCAGGCTCTCGGCGATATCCAGCGGTACCAGGTTGGCCTCGAGCACGCCGGCGTCGCTCTGGGCGAGCAAGCGCAGATCGCTGACCAGCCGCTCGAGCTGGCCGACCTCCTGGGCCAGCGAGTTCAGGCTATCGGCATCGGCGTGGCGGATGCCGTCCTGCAGCGCCTCGATCTCGCCACGCAGTACCGCCAGCGGGGTGCGCAGCTCGTGGGCGATGTCGGCCACCCAGCGCTGGCGCGAGCGGCGGTTGGCCTCGAGCGTTTCGGCGAGCAAGTTGAAGTCGTGGGCCAGCCGGGAGAGTTCGTCGCGGCCGCGCTCGGCCAGGCGCACGCTGTAGTCGCCTTCGGTCAGCCGCCGGGTGGCCAGTGCCATGCCGCGGGTGCGACGCCCCAACCACCAGGAAAGCCCGCCGGCGAGCAGCAGCGAGGCCAGGGCCAGCGAGCCGACGATGATCGACAGGTTGCGCTGCTGACGCTCGAGGAAGATCCGGTCCATGCGGGCCATCAATTCGCGCGGCGGGCGATAGCTGAGCTCGCCGACCTGCTGCCCGTCGCTGACGATCGCCACGCGCCTGAGAGGGCCCTTCAACGGGGCGGGGCCTGCGTCGCCGCGATGCGGCGGTGGGCCGATCAACGTCTCGCCGTTGGCATCGCGGACGATGAAGTCGCGGGGGTTGCCCAGTTCGCGCTGGATCGCCGACGGCGGCTGCTGTGCGCCGGGCCATAGCTGATGGCGCACCAGTCGGAACCAGGCGTGTGGATCGTCGCGCAGCCATTGCCAGTCGCCGCGACTCGCCCACTCGTCGCCGAGCGCCTCGGCGAGGGCCGCCGCCCGGTTGGCCTGGGTGCGCTCGAGATAATCGATGAAACCCTGGTCGAGACTGCGCGAGACGAACAGGAAGATCAGCCCGCAGATCGCCACGTTGACTAGCAGGATAGTGGCGAACAGCTTGAGCCCCAGTGGCGAGATGGAAGGGGTCAGGCGCTTGTTCATGCTTGCGGCTCGTTCATTGACTCTGCTCGTTCATGGGTTCTGTTCGTTCAGGGACTCTAGAGCGGCCGGCGCTCCGGCGAGGCGCTCGCGCAGGTTCTCGATCATCAGGTACAGGCAGGGTACCAGCACCAGCAAGATCAGCGTGGCGAACAGGATGCCGAAACCCAGCGAGACCGCCATCGGCACGATGAAGCGTGCCTGGCGCGAAGTCTCGAAGATCATCGGCGCCAGCCCCAGGAAGGTGGTCAGGGTGGTCATCATGATCGGCCGCAGGCGGCGCGTGGCGGCGGCGACGATCGCCTCGCGCGCGCCCATGCCCTCGCGGCGCCGACGGTTGGCATAGTCGATCAGCACCAGCGCATCGTTGATCACTACCCCCGACAGCGCCAGCATGCCCAGCAGGCTGATGATCGACAGCCCGAAGCCCATCACTACGTGCCCGGCCACCGCACCGATGATGCCGAACGGGATCGCCGCCATCACCAGCAGCGGCTGGATGTAGCTGCGAAACGGGATCGCCAGCAGCACGTAGAGCGCGGCGAGGGTCGCCCACATCGCGGTCTTGAGCGCCGCCAGGTTGTCGGCGGTTTCTTCCTGGCGCCCGCCGAGGCCTATCTCGAGACCGGGAAAGCGATTCCTCAATGCAGGAAACGTCTCGTCCTGCAGCGTGGCGAGGATTGTATTGACCGGCGCGCCGTCGCTGACGTCGGCGCTGACGTCGATCACCCGGCGGCCGTCGATGCGGGTCAGCGAGGCCGAGGCGCGGCCGTGTTCGATGTTGGCGACCCGTGAAAGCGGTGCCCGGCCGCCGTCGGGGGTGAGGATCGACAGCCATTCGAGCTCGCTCAGGCTGTCGCGCTGCCCGGGCGGCAGGCGCACCTCGACGCTGATCTCGCCGCGCCCGCGCTGCTGCTTGAGAGCGGTGGCGCCCTGTAAGGGGCCGCGCAGCTGGCTCGCCAGATCGCTGCCGGTCAGCCCCAATGCGCGCCCTTCGGGCGAGACGGCGAGCGAGAGCTGCGGCTTGCCGTTACTGATGCCGCTGTCGACGTCGGTAACGCCTTGATAGTCGCCGAGCGTAGCCGCCAACTCGGCCGCCGCGGCCTGCAGGGTGGCACTGTCGGAATGCGACAACCGCAACGTCAGCGCCGCACCGCTACCCGGGCCGCCGGCGTCGCTGGCGAAGCGGATCGCCTGTGCGCCGGGCAACGCTCCGCTGGCTTCGCGCCAGGCGCGGGCCAGTCGCGACGGCGGCCATTCGGCGAGACTCTCGGCGGCGATCTCCAGGCGCACCTCGAGGCTGTCGCCGTTCTGGCGCGCACGGGTGCTCTCGAAACGCGGGCCGTCGTCGCGTGCGGCGAGCGAAGAGGCGCTTGCGAGCAGCGCATCGCGAACCGCGCGGTCGGCGGCGATCGGGCTGCCGGCGGGCAGCGTGACGTTGGCCTCGACACGGTCGGATTCGACCCGCGGCATCAGCGAGAAGCCCAGCCGTCCGCTCATGGCGTAGGCCAACGCCACGCAGAGAATCGCCACGCCCAGCGCTACGGTCAGCAGGCGCTGGTCGAGGGTGCGCTGCAGGAACGGCTCGAAACGCCGCTGGGTGAAATCCGCCAGGCGCCCCTGCATGTAGAGCCGCAGCCGCTCCAGCGGGCGCTGCCAGGCGGGCAGCGTGCGCCGTTCGCGGCTATGGGCGAGGTGGGCGGGTAGGATGAACAGCGCCTCCAGCCACGAAACCGCGAACACCGTGACCACCACCAGGGGAACTACGCTCATGATCATGCCCAGAAAACCCGGCAGGAACATCAGCGGCAGGAAGGCGACGATGTTGGAGAGCACCGCGAAGCTGACCGGCACGGCGATCTCGCGGGCGCCGCGTACCGCCGCCTCGCGCACCGAATGGCCCTGCTCGCGATAGGCGTAGATGTTCTCGCCGACCATGATCGCATCGTCGACGACGATCCCCAGGGCGATGATGAAGGCGAACATCGACATCATGTTCAGCGACACGCCGAGCCCGGGCAGGAACAGCAGCGCGCCGAGAAACGCCGTGGGGATGCCCAGCGTGACCCAGAACGCCAGGCGCGCCTCGAGGAACAGCGCCATCAGCACCAGCACCAGCGCCAGGCCCATCCAGGCGTTCTTGAGCAGCAGGTCGAGGCGCTCGCGGTAGACCTCGGAGCTGTCCCAGCCGAGCGTCAGTTCGACGCCCTGGGGCAGCTCGGCGCGCAGCCGTTCGAGTTCGCCGCGCACGATCTCCGACAGCCCCAGCGGCGTCTGGTCGCCGACCTGGTAGATCTCCAGCGAGAGGCCGGGTTCGCCGTTGTATTCGACTTCGCTGTCGCTTTCGGCGAGCCCTTCGCGAACCTCGGCGATATCGCCCAGGCGCAGCACGCCGCCGTCGGCGGTGGCGATTATCGGCAGTCGAGCGAACTCGGCGGCCCGCTCGCGACGCCCCTGGTAACGCACCAGCCACTCGCTGTCGCGGGTATCCAGGCTGCCGCCGGCAAGATCGATGGCTTCGTCGCCGACCAGCGTGGCCAGCGCGGCGTGGGTCAGGCCGTAGCGGCGCATGGCCTGCTCGTCGAGCAGTACCTGGATTTCGCGATCGCGGCTGCCGGCCAGTTCGACCTTGCTCACCGCCGTCGAGGTGAGCAGTTCGGTGCGCAGATTCTCGGCGGTTTCTTGGAGGGTCAGGGCATCGACGTGGCCATGCAGTTGCAGGTCGAGCACCCCGCGCGAATGCCCGCTGATGCTGAAGGTCGGCGCCTCGGCCTGGTCGGGAAAGGTGCGAATGCTGTCCACCGCCTGTTGGATCTCCTGGTAGACGCGCATGGTGTCGACACCGCCGATCAGCTCGGCGACCACGCTGCCGCTGCCCTCGCTGGCGGTGGCGGTGATCTCGTCGATGCCCTCGATGTCGGCCAGTTCCGACTCGATGGCCAGCAGCAGGCTCTGCTCGATCTCTTCGGGGGTGGCGCCGGCATAGACGACGCTCACCGAGACCGATTCCAGGGTGAAGTCGGGGAACACTTCCTTCTTGATCTGCAGGCTGGCCATCAGCCCGCCCAGCAACAGCACCACCATCAGCAGATTGGGCGCCACGCCGTGCTGGACCATCCAGGCGATCGGGCCGCGGCGCGTCATGAGCCCGCTCCGGCTTCCGGCTCGTGCGCGGCCTGGTTGGCAAGATCCGAGTCTGCGTTGTCGGTTTCGACGACGCTCAGCGCCATGCCTTCACGGGGCTGGGCCAGCGCGCTGACGATGACCCGGCCGGCGTCTGCGAGCGCAGCGTCGGCGGCGATCAGCACCTGATGTTCGCCGCGATGCACGACGTCCACGTCGAGGATCTGCAGCCGCTCCTCGTCATCCAGCGTCCATACCTGATCGCCGTCGCGCAGCGCGGCATTGGGCAGCGCGAGCAGGTCGTCGCGCGGAGTAGCGTCGAACGAGGCGGCGACCACATCGCCGAGTCGCAGCGCCGGGCCCGGGCCTTCGAGCGCCAGCGGGTCGTCGACACGTACCAGCAACTGCGCCATCAGGCCGTTTTCCTCGAGGCTCGGCAACACCGAATACACCCGGCCCCGGCGGCTGGCGCCGGGCGGCCAGGCGTCGCTGGTCAGCGTCACCGCGCTGCCGGCGGTGTCGCCAGTGCCACTATCGAGCCAGCCCAGCGCCTCGTTGGACAGCGACACGCGCAGCCAGAAATGCGACACGTCGACCAGGCTGAGCAGCGCGGTATTGGCCGCCACCGAACCGCCCGGGCCGACCAGGCGCTCCTCGATCATGCCGCGATAGGGCGCCTCGATCCGGGTACGCGCCAGCTCGAGCTGGGCCGACTCGAGCGCCACCTGGGCGCTGTCCACCGCGGCCTGGGCCGCCTTGAGCTGCGGTTCGCGTAACACCAGCGCGCGCCGCTCGGAGGACAGCTGGCGGCCGAACGCCTGATAGTCGTTCTGTGCCTGGATCTGCTCGCCGCGCTCGACGGCCAGGTCGGCCTGGGCCTGGGCCAGCGCGGCCTCGGCGCTGCGCACGGCGAGCCGGTAGTCGTCGGCGTCAAGGGTGGCGAGCAGCGCGCCGGACTCGACCACCCGGCCCGGCTCGACGCCCTCGGCGAACGCTTCGAGCCGCCCGCCGACCCGGGTGGCGACCTGGGTCTCGCGGGCGGCGATCGCCCGGCCGTAGCCGGTGATCTGCGGCGCGACGGGGCCGCGCTGGACGCGGGCCAGCTCGACGCTGGGTGGTGGCTGGCTGGCCGCGGGGCGGCGCTCGACGTGGGGTTGATGGCTGAGCAGCCAGTAGCCGATCGCAAGGCCCAGCGCGATCACCGCCATGGCGACCAGCGGGGCCAGGGCGATACGCCCGCTCTGGTTTGCTCGCGCGTATGCACGCGCCACGCGGTGGGCGCGGGCAGCAGGACGATAAGCGGGGCAAGAAGATGTCGCGCGATGCGCCATGGTGAGCTCGTGTCGGATCGGTGAGAGCGTATCATCGCCGCGCGCAAGGCAGGCAGTCGTCAAGAAATGTGCAAGCCCGGTGCAAACTGACCGGGCCACAATACGATTGTGACAGCCTGCTGGGTTACAGCGACAGGAAGAACAGCGTCAGCGGCGGCGACAGCAGCGACAGGATGAAGCCGCTGACCACGGCGATCGGCACACAGGCGACCCCACCGTGCTGCTGGATCACCGGCAGCGTGAAATCCATCGACGTCGCCCCGCCGAAGCCGATGGCCATCGGCGCCCAGCGCCGGATCACCAGCGGGATCAGCAGAAAGGCGATCAGCTCGCGGGCCAGGTCGTTGAAGAACGCCACCCCGCCGAGTACCGGCCCCAGCCGGTCACCGACCAGAATGCCCGACAGCGAATACCAGCCGAACCCCGAGGCCAGCGCCAGCCCCTCGTTCCAGGGCAGTGCCAGCAGCGGCGCGGCGAGCAGCCCGGCGGCGAGCGAGCTGACGGCGACCGTGACGGCGATCGCCAGGCCGTGACGATTGAGCAAGATCTGCTTGAGCGGCATGCCGGAGTTGCGTAGCTGGCAGCCGATCAGCGCGAGCAGCGCGTAGAGCACCCACTCGGCGAGCCGTTCGGCGAGCGCCGGTGCCGTCGTCCAGCCCAGCCGGTCGCAGGCGATGCCCGCGACGATGCCGAGCGCCACCACGCCGGCCAGCATCAGCGACCCGCGCATCGCGGCGAGCTTGCTGGTCGGGGCGTCCTTGACCACCGGCGAAGTGCCGGCGCGCAGCCGGCTGCGGCGCGACAGCACGTACAGCGCGAGCAGGTTGATCGGTGCGATCACCGCGAGCAGCGTCGCTGCCTGGCCGCCCATGCGGCCGAGCTGGCCGGCAAGGTCGTCGAGCCCGGTCAGGCTCACGCCCATCAGCGCCAGGATCACATAGATCGAGCCGTTGACGCCGTGGTTGATCGCCGCCTGCAGCCCGGCATGGCGCACCGGCACCAGATAGCCGAGGATCAGCGGTAGCAGGATGATCAGCAGCCCCGAAACCATGCCCATTTCCTTGTCGGTTGGCACGCGGCTCGCTTGGCCGCGCAATCAAGCCGGCTAGCTTACCAGAGCCGTCGGTGGGCAGGGGCGTGGCAGCGGTGACAATCGCTGATGCCCCATCAGCGCGGCTGATCGTCTGCGATGGAAACGCGTGCCAGGCTCAAATGGCTACGCCGCTCGCCATCGCGGCGGTAGCTCATGCCCAGCAGCAGCCCCGGCACGTCGCGGTGGAAGATCAGCGTCAGGCGCCGCTCGGGCTTGTCAGGCGACCAGGCCTCGAGGGTGACGGCGGGGAAGCGGCCCGCCGGCGTGGCGTGACGATCGAGCTCGAGCACCCGATAGTCGAGGGTCTTCTCCTCGCCTTGGTGATCGCGATAGCGAATCGTGCAGGGCGTGGCGGCCTTGCCGCGGCACTCGGCAGCGGGCGCCCGGCGTGCCAGACTGAACAAGGCCGTCTGGCGATCGGGCAGCCTGGCGAGCTGGTCGGCGTCGAGGCGGAATTGCTCGCCGAAGCCCATCAGGCGATAGCGGCTGGTATAGAGCAGTGCCTCGACACCGTCGTCGACCATCCGAAAACGGCTGGTTTCGCGAGCGCTGGCGATCGAAATCTCGGCCTGCATGCGGCTCTGCCAATGCTCGCCCTGGCGGGACAGACGATGATCGATGGTCATGTCCGGCCAGCCATCGAGTGTCAGCCGGTAACGCGCCTCGAACGCCACCGGCTTGGCCAGCCCGGCCGCTGTGGCGAATGGCGCCAGGCTCATCCAGACCACGATCAGCAGGCCCTGCCACGGGGCGATCGGTGGGCAGTGACGATGGCGCTTCGAGTCGGGCATGGGAATCCTTTTTCAGGTGATCGACCGGTAAGCACCGAAGAGAGACACGAGGGATGTGACCGACGAACGCGGCGTTGCGTTCCGCAGGCCGCGCATGCCTTCGTGCGCACTCGCCCCGGAGTCACTATCTTCATAAACGCAACAGAAGACTTACCGAGGGGCAGTGGCGGCTTGACGTCGCGCATCGCCGCAGCGGCCTTGCCCCAACCACCATGACAGGCAAGACAGGAGAGCGCAGCCATGGCCAGGATTCTGCTGATCGCCGGTGATTTCGTCGAGGACTACGAGATCATGGTGCCGTTCCAGGCCCTGCAGGCGATGGGCCACCGCGTCGATGCCATCTGCCCCGAGAAGCGCGAGGGCGACAGCATCAAGACCGCGATTCACGATTTCGAGGGTGACCAGACCTACAGCGAGAAACCCGGCCATCACTTCACCCTCAACGCGACGTTCGGCGAGACCGACCCCGCCGACTACGATGCGCTGGTGGTGCCCGGCGGCCGGGCGCCGGAATACCTGCGTCTCAACGAGCGGGTGCTCGAACTGGTGCGCCACTTCATGGAGGCCGACAAGCCGGTGGCGGCGATCTGCCATGGCGCGCAGATCCTGGCCGCCGCGGTGTCGCTGGAAGGACGCAAGGTCTCGGCCTATCCCGCCTGCGCGCCGGAAGTGCGCCTCGCCGGGGGTAACTTCGCCGATATCGCCGTCGATCAGGCGGTGACTTGCGGCAAGCTGGTCACCGCACCGGCCTGGCCGGCGCATCCCGAATGGCTAAGGCAGTTCAACGAACTGCTGAGCTGAGTTGGGATGACGGCGGCCAGCGGGAAGGCTCAGGGGCGGATGCGATAGCCGGTCCGGAAGATCCACGCCACAATGGCCAGGCACAGCCCCAGGAACAGCAGGATCATGCCCAGGCTGGCCGCCAGGCTGACGTCGTTGATGCCGAAGAAGCTCCAGCGAAAGCCGCTGACCAGATAGACCACCGGATTGGCCAGGGTCAGCGTCTGCCAGATAGAGGGCAGCATGTCGATGGAGTAGAAGGTGCCGCCAAGGAAAGTCAGCGGCGTGATCACCAGCAGCGGTACCAGCTGCAGCTTCTCGAAATTGTCCGCCCAGATGCCGATGATGAAACCCAGCAGGCTGAAGGTCATCGCGGTCAGCACCAGAAACAGCAGCATCCATATCGGATGCTGAATCTGCAGCGGCACGAACAGGCTGGCCGTGGCCAGGATCAGCAGCCCCAGAATGACCGACTTGGTGGCCGCGGCCCCGACGTAGCCGAGCACGATCTCGAAGTGCGAGATGGGTGCCGAGAGCAGCTCGTAGATAGTCCCCGAAAACTTGGGAAAGAAGATCGCGAACGAGGCGTTGGACACGCTCTGGGTCAGCAGCATCAGCATGATCAGTCCGGGCACGATGAACGCACCGTAGCTGACGCCCTGGATCTCGCTGATGCGCGAGCCGATCGCGCCACCGAAGACCACGAAGTACAGCGATGTCGACAGCACCGGCGAGACGATGCTCTGCAGCAGCGTGCGTCGTGCGCGGGCCATCTCGAAGCGATAGATGGCGCGGACCGCGGTGAGGTTCATTGGCGCTCCTTGACCAGGTTGACGAAGATATCTTCCAGCGAGCTCTGCCGGGTTTGCAGGTCCTTGACCTCGATGCCCGCCGCGTTGACCGCGTTGAGCAAGCCGGTGATACCGGTCTGTTCCTGCTGGGAGTCATAGCTGTAGGTCAGCTCGAAGCCGTCGTCGGCGAGTTCCAGCGGATAGTCGGCGAGCGCGGGCGGAATCGCCGCGAGAGGCTGCTGGAGTTGCAGGGTCATCTGCTTGCGGCCCAGTTGGCGCATCAGTTCGCGCTTCTCGCGCACCAGGATGATCTCGCCCTTGTTGATCACGCCGATGCGATCGGCCATCTCCTCGGCTTCCTCGATATAGTGGGTGGTGAGGATGATGGTCACGCCGGCCTCGCGCAGGCGTCGCACCACGTTCCACATGTCGCGGCGCAGTTCGACGTCGACCCCCGCGGTGGGCTCGTCGAGGAACAGGATCTGCGGCTCGTGGGACAGCGCCTTGGCGATCAGTACCCGGCGCTTCATGCCCCCGGACAGCGTGATCAGCTTGTTGTCGCGCTTGTCCCACAGCGCCAGGTCCTTGAGCACGCGCTCGACATGCGCCGGGTCGGCGGGCTTGCCGAACAGGCCGCGGCTGAAGCTGACCGTGTTCCAGACGCTCTCGAAGGCGTCCGACGTCAGCTCCTGGGGCACCAGGCCGATGCGTTCGCGTGCCGCGCGATAGTCGCGGACGATGTCGTGGCCGTCGGCCAGCACGGTGCCGCCGCTGGGGTTGACCAGCCCGCAGATGATGCTGATCAGGGTGGTCTTGCCGGCGCCGTTGGGGCCGAGCAGGGCGAAGATCTCGCCGCGGCGGATCTCCAGGTCGATCGGCTTCAGCGCCTGGTAGCCGGAGGCGTAGGTCTTGGTCAGGTTGCGAACGCTGACGATCGCCGGCGCGACGTCGCTCGGGGCGGACGTCGCGCGCGATTGCTGCGTCACGGTTAGGCTGTCGTTCATGATGGCGTGTTCCGGGCGGACTTGCTGGGGCGTTGACGGTGCAAGCACCTTAGCATATCGGCGGCCTCTCCCGGGCCGCGCGAAGCCAACTCAATGGCGCATTAGTGGAGCATCAATAGCCGGCGCCGGGATCGATGGTCTCGACGTCCTCGCCGTTGTCGAGCGCCGTGATCAGCGCGGCGACCTGGTCGGCGGCGTCACGCACCGGGGTCGGCGCGGCCATGTGCGGGGTGATGCGCACCCGCGGATGGCTCCACAGCGGGTTGTCGCGGGGCAGCGGTTCCTCGCTGAAGGCGTCGAGCACGGCGCCACGCAGCCGGCCTTCCTTGTCGCCGGGGCCGAGCGCGGCGAGCAATGCCTCCTCGTCGATCAGCGTGCCGCGACCGGGATTGATAAGACTGGCGCCGTCGGTCATCCGCGCCAGCGTGCGGGCATTGACGATGCCGCGCGTGCTCGCGGTATCCGGCAGCAGCGTGACGAGGGTACGCACCGTGCCGAGCAACTCATCCAGACCCTCGTCGCCGTGATGGCAGATGACGCCGCCGAGGCTCTTCGGCGAACGGCTCCAGCCATGCACCGGGAAGCCGTCCTCGGCCAGGGCCTGGGCGACATGCGCGCCGATGGCGCCCAGGCCGAGCACCCCGACCGGCCAGTCGGCCTTGTCGGCGAGCGGCGATTCGTGCCACACGGCGTGCCTCTGCTGGGCGAAGTAACGGTCGAAGTCGCGCTGAAAATACAGCACGCCGAAGCGCACGTAATCGGCCATCAGCGGGGCCATGCCGGCGTCGCGCAGCTTGACGATCGGCACGTCGCGCGGCAGCCCGGGGTTTTTGAGCAGCGCATCGACGCCGGCGCCGAGATTGACGATGCCCTTGAGCCGGGTCTGGCCCTGGAGCAGTTCGGTGGGCGGCTTCCATACCGCCAGATAGTCCGCCTGGAAATCCTCCGCTTGGCGATCGCCGGCCTCCTCGCTGGTGATCACCTCGGCGTGGGGCAGACGTTGGGCCAGTGCGTCGCGCCAGGTGGTGGCGTCGTCGTTATGCACTAGTATGCGCATCGGCTCTCCTTCCTGTGAGCGGTTATCACTTCTATGGATTGCCGCTTCCGTGAGAGGGGGTGCGGCGAGTCAGTAGACCATTCCCAGCATGGGTGGCGGTGCCTCGTTGAGCAAGCGGGCGACCAGTTCGAGGCCTCGATCGAGGCGCTCGATATCGGGTTCGGCGCCGAGGCTCAGGCGCACGCGTCGCGGGGGCGGGGTCTGTTCGACCATGAACGGCTGCGAGGCGGTCAGCGCGAGGCCCTCCTGCTCGGCCTGTTGGCGCAGCTCCTCGGCGCGCCACGCGGCGGGTAGCGTCACCCAGACGTGCAGGCTCGAGGGTCGCGCGGCAAGCTCGTGGCCATGCATGCGACGCGCGGCCAGCCGCTGGCGTTCGGCGAGCAGCCCGCGCTGCTGGGCGGCCAGCGACTCGACGCTGCCGTCGGCCAGCCAGCGGTCGGCGATCTCGAAGATCAGCGGCGTGGCCATCCAACTGGTCGCGCGCAGACGCGGCAGGGCATGGTGGAGCTGGCCACGCGGCACCGTCAGATAGCCGGCGCGCAGCCCCGGCACGGTGACCTTGGTCAGGCTGGTGACATGAAAGCTCTGGCTGGGCAGTCGGGCGGCCAGCGGGCTCAAACCCGGCGCCTCGAGCAGGGCGTGCACGTCGTCCTCGATCAGCCACACGCCGTGACGCTCGAGTACCGCGGCCACGGCGTCGCGGCGCGCCTCGCCCATGGTCGCTCCGGTGGGATTGAGCTGGGTCGGCGTGAGGCACACGGCGCTTGGCCGAAAGCGTCGGCAGGCGGCATCCAGTGCCTCGAGGACGATGCCTTCGGTGTCGATCGCCACGCCGCGCAACTGAAAGCCCAGGGTGCGTGACAGGGCGATCAGGCCGTGATCGCTGAGCGCTTCGGTGAGCACCACGTCGCCGTGCTGGACCACCGTGGTGATCGCCACCATCAGGCCATGGGCGGCACCGTTGCAGAGAATGCGCTCCTCGGTGTCGCCGGGTACGCCGAGCCGCTCGCGCAGCCACTGGCCGGCCCGTTCGCGCTGATACACCAGCCCGGCGATCGGCCGGCAGGCCGAAATCACCTCGGGCGAGGCCTGCTCGGCGAGTTCGGCGAGCGTCTCGCGAAAGCGCAGGTGATGGGTCGGCGGGCATACCGGGTGAGCGATCGACAGGTCGATCAGCGCCGCTTCGGGGCGTGCCTCGCCGGTGCGCAGATATTCCGTCTCGCGCTTGTCGTCGAGCGTATTGATCCAGGTGCCGCTCCCGACCCGGGCCTGGACCAGGCCCATCTTGTCAGCCTGGGCATAGGCCCGCGATACCGTCTGTACGCTGACGCCCAATGCTTCGGCGAGCTGGCGGTGCGGCGGCAGGCGCGTGCCCGGGGTCAACTCGCCATGGCGGATCGCCTCGGACAGCGCCCGGGCGATGGCCAGGTACTTGGGACCCTGCGAAGACAGGTAAGGCGTCAGGTCAATTGTCATGATTCAATAAAGCCTTTGACGGCTGGCTCAGCCTTGGTGCTAGTATCGGCGGTGGGACATTGGCAGGTAATTGTCATGCTTTCAATTAGCCCAAGTCATGACAATTTCGGTGTCGGCTTGTTACCAAGCGTCCAGGCAAGCGGCTCGGCCTCCCGTATGACGGTGAGGTCCGAATTTGGCGATTCGTGTTGGGACGAGGTCCATGATCCAGGTGACCCTGCCGTTCACGCGTGAGGAATATGCTCAGCGTCTGTGGAAAGTACGTAGCTCGATGGCCAGCCGGGGCATCGATGTCTTAATCATCAGCGATCCCTCCAACATGGCCTGGCTGACCGGCTATGACGGCTGGTCGTTCTATGTGCACCAATGCGTGCTGCTCGGCCTGGAAGGCGAGCCGGTATGGTACGGCCGACGCCAGGACAGCAACGGTGCGCTGCGCACCTGCTGGCTGAACCCCGACAACATCACCTACTACCCGGATTACTACGTCCAGAATCCGGACATGCACCCCATGGAATACCTGGCCCAGTCGGTCATGCCCGAGCGTGGCTGGGACCGTGGCGTGGTGGGCATGGAGATGGACAACTACTACTTCTCGGCGAAGGCCTACCAGAGCCTGGTCAAGGAGTTGCCCCACGCGCGCTTCGAGGATGCCAACGCCCTGGTCAACTGGTGCCGGGCGATCAAGTCGCCGCAGGAGATCGAATACATGCGGGTCGCCGCGCGTATCGTCGAATGCATGCATTCGCGGATTCTCGAGGTGATCGAGCCCGGCCTGGCCAAGAGCAAGTTGGTCTCGGAGATCTACCGCGTGGGCACCGAGGGCTGGACCGACGGCCAGGGCACGGTGTTCGGTGGCGACTACCCGGCGATCGTGCCGCTGTTGCCGACCGGCTCCGACGCCGCCGCGCCTCACCTGACCTGGGACGACACGCCGTTTCGCAAGGGCGAGGGCACCTTCTTCGAGATCGCCGGCTGCTACAAGCGCTACCACGCACCGCTGTCGCGCACGGTGTTCCTGGGCACGCCGCCCAAGGAGTTCGTGCGCGGCGAGTCGGCGCTGCTCGAGGGCATCGAGAACGGCCTGGCGGTCGCCAAGCCCGGCAATCGCTGTGCCGACATCGCCATGGCGCTGGGCGCGGCGATGGACAAGTACGGCTTCGACCGCGGCGGTGCGCGCTGCGGCTATCCGATCGGCATCAGCTATCCGCCGGACTGGGGCGAGCGCACCATGAGCCTGCGCCCCTCCGACGAGACGATCCTCGAGCCGGGCATGACCTTCCATTTCATGCCTGGCATGTGGATGGACGATTGGGGGCTCGAGATCACCGAGAGTATCCTGATAACCGAAAACGGCGCCGAGCCGCTGGCCAACTTCCCGCGTCAGCTGTTCGTCAAATAATGGAGGGAGCCCTATGAGCCAAACCCCCAGTCAAATGCGGCCCAGCCGGGTGCGGCCCAGCCCCATCTCAGCGACCGTCGACTTCGATGCCGACGGCGTCCAGCACGGTTTTCTCAAGCTGCCGATCTCCACCGATGAATCGGCCTGGGGCGCGGTGATGATTCCGATCACCGTGGTCAAGAACGGCGAGGGTCCCAGCGCGCTGTTGACCGGCGGCAATCACGGTGACGAGTACGAGGGCATCACGGGGCTGCTCAAACTCGCCAACTCGCTCGAGGCCGACGACGTGCACGGCCGGGTGATCATCGTGCCGATGATGAACGTGCCCGCCGCACAGGTCGGCCGGCGCACCTCGCCGATGGACGGCGGCAATCTCAATCGCAGCTTTCCCGGCGACCCCGACGGCAGCGTCACCGAGCAGATCGCCGATTACTTCACCCGCTACCTGGTGCCGCTGGTCGACGTGGTGCTCGATTTGCATTCCGGTGGACGCACGCTCGACATCATCCCGTTCGGCGCCTCGCATCAGCTCGACGACAAGGCACTTCAGCGCCAGGCCGTGGAGGGCGCCAAGGCGTTCGGCGCGCCCACCGCGATGCTGATGTTCGAGCTCGACGCCGCCAAGCTGTTCGACACCGCGGTGGAGAGCCAGGGCAAGGTGTTCGTCGCCACCGAACTTGGCGGCGGCGGCTCCACCAACCCGGAGCGCATGGCGATCGCCGAGCGCGGGATACGCAACTTCCTGATCCATTACGGCCTGATCGATGGCGAGCTGGAGTTGCCTGAAGAGCCGCAGGTCTTCGTCGACATGCCCGATGCCTCCTGTTACGTGCAGAGCGAACATACAGGCTTGCTCGAACTGACCCTGGCGCTCAACGACACGGTTCGCGAGGGCGAGGTGATCGCGCGGATCTACGACATGACCCGCACCGGCGCCGCACCGGTCGAGTACCGCGCCAAGCGTAGCGGCGTGCTGGTGGCGCGACGCTTCCCGTCTCTGGTCAACATGGGCGACACCATCGCGGTGATCGCCGAGGTGGTCGACTCCCGCGACGCCTGAGCCGCCCCAACGTTCGCCGGCGCCGCCGGCGTCATCGACAACGGATCCGCATGAAGCTCGATCGCTACGACCTCAAGATCCTGGAAATCCTCGCCAAGGATGGGCGTATCACCAAGTCGCGGCTGGCCGAGGCGATCAACCTGTCGGTCAGCCCGTGCTGGGAGCGGGTGCGCCGCCTGGAAGCGGCCGGGGTCATCGAGGGCTATTCGGCACGCATCAACCCGCGGGCGATCGTAAAGCGCAATCCGGTCTGGATGCAGATCGAGCTCAAGGCGCACAACGCCGAGAGCTTCCAGTGCTTCGAGAACGCCATGCGTGACGAGCCCCTCGTCACCGAATGCGTGGCGGTGGGCGGCGGCGTCGACTATCTGGTCAAGGTCGAGGCATCCTCCATCGATGCCTATCAGCGGCTGATCGATGACTGGCTGACCTCGGAGCTGGGCATCGAGCGCTACTTCACCTACATCGTCACCAAGACCGTCAAACACCAGGCACCGCCGATGACGCTCGACGAGGGCGCCCCATGAGCCCATCCTAGGAGAGCGTTTACAAAATAGCGTGCTCTCTCGTCGACCGGATCGTCCTGCATGCCACCGTCCCAGCCCACCCAAGCCCGCCCGCCCGCCGACGGCTACGACGATCAGCGCGGTCGGCCGTTGCGCGACTTCGGCGACCCCGCCGAGCAACCGGTCACTTTGACGCTCAACGACACCGCCATGGTCACACTGCTGGCGACCCCCGAGTCGCTCGAGCCGCTGGCGCTGGGCCACGCCTTCACCGCCGGCTGGATCGAGCGCGCCGCCCAGGTCGAGTCGATCGAGCTGTCGCGCCTGCGCCACGGCCTGAGCGTGCGCCTGTCGGTCGCGCCGCGCATCGCCGAACGTGCGGCTCGGCTGCAACGCGGCGGACCTTCGGTATCCAGCTGCGGCGCCTGCGGGGTGGCCGAGGAAGCGCAGCTGATGTTCGGCCTGACCCGCTTGCCGGCGCACCCACCGCTGGCGGCGCAGGCGCTGCAACGGGGGCTCGAGGCGCTCAGCCAGGGCGGACGCGCCGGGCTGCATACCGCGCTGGGCCTGGACGCCCACGGCGAGGTGCGCTTTAGCGGCGTGGATATCGGTCGTCACAATGCGCTGGACCGGGTGATCGGCGCGGGGCTCGAGGCCCGCGCCATGCCCGACGCGATCCTGCTGTCCAGCCGCTGCAGTCTGGAGCTGGTGCAGAAGAGCGTGCGCGCGGGCATCACGACGCTGGCGACCCTGGCGTTGCCCTCGGCGTTGTCGGTGGAAGTCGCCCGCGCCTGTGAACTCAATCTGATCTGCTGCCATCGCGGCCGCCGGCTGGAACTGCTCAGCGGCGGCGAGTGAGCGGGGCGTCATCGCCCGATTCGACATCCGCTTTCGCCGCTCCCGCTCGTTCCCATTCCGAATGCAACGGCGCACGCACGCCACTCGTCACCGGCCAGCTACAGCACTAATGGCGCTGTCCGAAAAAAACCGCGTCGACGCCGCGATTTCCAGAAAAATCCCGCCTCGCCGCTGCGGCGAACAGAAACACTCCTGGTGCCGAATCCTCTAGTCTGGCAGGCAGACGGGTAGCGATACCCGGCCATGTCTTTTGAGGTTCGTTTCAGGGAGGCTGACCATGAAGCTCAGCGATCTGCGGTTATTCCGCCAGTACGCCTACATCGACGGTAAGTGGACCCACGGCGATGCGGGGCGCGAAGAGGCCGTGATCAATCCGGCCACCGGCGAGACGCTGGGCCACATTCCGCTGCTCGAGGCCGAGCAGATCCGGGGTGCCGTCGACGCCGCCGACCGGGCCTTCGTGCATTGGCGCGCGCTGCGCGTCGACGAGCGCTGCGACCGGCTGCTCGGCTGGTACGAGCTGATGCAGGCTCATCGCGAGGACCTGGCGACGCTGATGACCCTCGAGCAGGGCAAGCCGTTGCCCGACGCCCGCGGCGAGGTCGAGTACGGCGCCAGCTTCGTGCGCTGGTTCGCCGAGGAGAGCAAGCGCACCTTCGGCCAGACGATTCCCAGCCACATCCCCAATTCGGCGCTGGGCACCATCAAGGAGCCGGTCGGCGTTGCCGCGCTGATCACGCCGTGGAACTTCCCGCTGGCGATGATCACCCGCAAGGCCGGCGCGGCATTGGCCGCCGGCTGTCCGGTGGTGGTCAAGCCGGCCGGCGAGACGCCGTTCACCGCGCTGGCGCTGGCCGAGCTCGCCGAGCGCGCGGGCATCCCCGCCGGGGTGTTCAACGTGGTGCTGGGCGACGCGCCGACGGTCTCCGAAGTGCTGTGCAAGGACACCCGGGTCATGGCGCTGTCGTTCACCGGCTCCACCCCGGTCGGGCGGTTGCTGCTCGAGCAGTCGGCGAGCACCGTCAAGCGCGTGTCGCTGGAGCTCGGCGGCAATGCGCCGTTCATCGTCGGCCCCGACGTCGACCCCAAGGAGGCCGCGCTGGCGGCGGTGGCGGCGAAGTTCCAGACCGCCGGGCAGGACTGCCTGGCCGCCAATCGTATCCTGGTCCACGAGGACGTCCACGATGCCTTCGTCGAGCATTTCGCCGAACGCATGAAGGCGCTGACCGTGGGCAACGGACTGGACAGCGAGATCGATCTCGGCCCGCTGATCCACGAACGCGCGGTGGAGAAGGCCACCTCGATCGTCGATGACGCCCTGTCGCGCGGCGCGACGCTGGTGCATGGCGATCAATCGCAGGCGCCGGGGCGCAACTTCTTCATGCCCACGCTGCTCACCGAGGTGACCGCGGAGATGCAGATCTGGCGCGAGGAGAACTTCTCGCCGGTGGCCGGCATCACCCGCTATCGCAGCGACGACGAGGTGATCGAGATGGCCAACGACACCGAATACGGGCTGTCGGCCTACCTGTTCACCTACGACGTGCGGCGCATCTGGAAGATCATGCGCGCCTTGAAGAACGGCATGGTCGCGGTCAACACCGTCAAGATGACCGGACCGCCGATCCCGTTCGGCGGGGTCAAGCAATCCGGCCTGGGCCGCGAGGGCGGCACCGCGGGGATCGAGGAATTCCTCGAGACCAAATATTACTGCATCGGCGGGTTGGGCACGCTATCCGGCAGTTGATCGAAACAGGCCACGCCTTGCCAGCGTGGCCCGGCCAGCGTGGCCCGGTCTGGCCATCGCTCGCAGAACTTCTGCGGCTGACGTTTTAACTACTTGAAAATTGAAATTTAGGAGCGTGCCGTGAGCACTCATCAGGATCTGATCGATCGCGACCGCAAGGTCACCTTCCATGCTTCGACGCACCTGCGCGACTTCGCGCATGGCGACGCCCCGGGGCGCGTGATCACCGGTGGCAAGGGCATCTCGATCGTCGACAAGCAGGGCCGCGAGATGATCGACGGCTTCGCCGGACTGTACTGCGTCAACATCGGCTACGGGCGTACCGAGATGGCCGAGGCGATCTACAAGCAGGCCCTCGAACTGTCCTATTACCATACCTACGTGGGCACCTCGAACGAGCCGTTGATCGAGCTTTCGGAGCAGATCCTCAAGCTAGCCGGCATGGGCATGTCCAAGGTCTACTACGGCATGTCGGGTTCTGATGCCAACGAGACCCAGCTCAAGCTGGTGCGCTACTACAACAACGTGCTCGGCCGCACCGAGAAGAAGAAGGTCATCGCGCGCAGCCGCGGCTATCACGGCTCGGGCATCGCCTCGGGCTCGCTGACCGGGTTGCCGACTTTCCACAACCATTTCGACCTGCCGATCGACGGCATCCTGCACACCGAGGCGCCGTACTATTACCGGCGCAGCGACGCCCAGGCGGGGATGAGCGAGCGTGAATTCGCCAAGGACTGCGCGGCCAGACTCGAAGCGATGATCCTCAGCGAGGGGCCGGACACCGTCGCCGCCTTCATCGGCGAGCCGGTGCTGGGTACCGGCGGCATCGTCGCTCCGCCGGAAGGCTACTGGGAGGAGATCCAGCAGGTCCTGGCCAAGTACGACGTGCTGCTGATCGCCGATGAAGTGGTTACCGGCTTCGGCCGCATCGGCACCGATTTCGGCAGCCATTACTTCGGCATGCGTCCGGACCTGATCACCGTCGCCAAGGGCCTGACCAGCGCCTACCAGCCGCTGTCCGGGGTAATCGTCGGCGACAAGGTCTGGCGGGTCCTCGAGCAGGGCACCGGCGAGTTCGGCCCGATCGGCCACGGCTGGACCTATTCCGGCCATCCGCTGGGCGCTGCCGCCGGCCTTGCGAACCTGGCAATCATCGAGCGCGAGGGGCTGACCCAGAACGCCGCCGAGACCGGCGCCTATCTGCAGCACCAGATGCAGGCGACCTTCGCCGGGCATCCGCTGGTCGGCGACGTGCGCGGCATCGGCCTGCTGGCGGCGCTCGAGTTCTCGCCCGACAAGGCGAACCGCGCGCACTTCGCACCGTCGCTCAAGGTCGGGCCGCGGGTCAGCGCCGCGGCGGTCGACGAGAACCTGATCGCCCGGGCCATGCCGCATGGCGACATCCTCGGCTTCGCGCCGCCGCTGGTGATCACCCGCGACGAGGTCGACGAGGTCATCGCCCGCGCCAAGCGCGCAGTGGACAGGGTCACCGATGAGCTCGTCAAGTCGGGAGACCTCAAGGTTTGAACTGACTGCACTCGCGTTCAAACCTCTAAGCTGATCAACGTATTGATAGCGCCGCAACTCGCTTGCGGCGTTATTGTTTATGAGTAGTGAGGGTGTTTACGAAACAGACGAGCGAAGGCAAGTCAAGGAAAAATCAGCCGAAATAGCGGAGTTTACATGGTGCTAAATGAGCATGTTGACCGGGCTCGCGAACGAGGATGATTTTAACGCCGCATTGGCGAGCGCAGTCCTTTTGTAAATGCCCTCAGATATTGCGAGGTAAACCATGACCCAACCCAGCCACGGCGTGACGCTGGCCTCGATCTACCGGGCGCGGGCCAATCTCATCGGCCAGGTCGTGCGCACGCCGTTGATTCGCTCGCAGGCGCTGTCGCGGCGTTTCGAGGCCGAGGTGTTCCTCAAGCTGGAGAATCATCAGCCGAGCGGCGCCTTCAAGCTGCGCGGCGCGACCCACATGATCCGTACGCTGATGCAGGAACGCGGCCCGGATGCCCTGGCCCGCGGCGTGACCACGGCGTCGACCGGCAATCACGGGCGTGCGGTAGCGCTGGCGGCAGCGAATCTCGGCGTGCCGGCGGTGATCTGCCTGTCGAGGCTGGTGCCCGACAACAAGGCGCGGGCCATCGAGGCACTGGGCGCCGAGGTGCGGCGCGTCGGCAACAGCCAGGACGAGGCGTTCGGCGAGGTCGCGCGGCTGGTCGACGAGCAGGGCATGACCCTGGTCCCGCCGTTCGACGACCCGCTGATCGCCAGCGGCCAGGGCACCATCGGCATCGAGCTGCTCGAGGATCAGCCCGATCTCGACCAAGTCCTCGTCGGGCTCTCCGGCGGCGGGCTGCTGGGCGGCATCGGCGCCGCAATCAAGGCGATTCGCCCCGCAACCCGGGTCACCGGGGTCAGTCTCGCCCAGGGCGATGCCATGTGGCAGAGCCTGCAAGCCGGCCGGCCGACGGAGGTCGAGGAGGTCGAGAGCCTGGGCGATTCGCTGGGCGGCGGCATCGGGCTCGACAACCGCTGTACCTTCGCGCTGGTGGGCGAGGTAATGGACGATCATTACCAGGTCAGCGAAGCGGCCATCGCCCGCGCCATGGTCACCCTGCTGGAAGACGAGAAGATGCTCGTCGAGGGCGCCGCGGCGGTGGGTCTGGCGGCACTGGACGAACATGCCATCGATATTCGCGGTCAGCGCGTGGCGCTGGTCGTATCGGGCAACGGCGTGGCGCTGGAGACTTTCGATCGCGCCCGGGCGCTTGCCAAAACCGATTAACCTTGCTGCGCTTGGGGAAACGCCGCACGAAATGCTACCCAAAGACTGAGGATCACCGCCATGCAGCTCTACCAACGCGACATCATCGAGGCGGCGGTCACCATCGACGCGGCCGCCCTGGAAGCGGTGGAAAACGCCTTCGCGGCGCTCGGCCGCGGCGACGTCGTGCAGCCGCCGATCCTTTCCATGGCAATCGAGGAATCCAACGGTGAGGTGGACGTCAAGACCGCGCATATCCGCGGCGGCGAGCGCTTCGCTATCAAGGTCAGTCCGGGATTCTTCGACAACCCCAAGATCGGCCTGCCGAGCCTCAATGGCCTGATGATGGTGTTTTCCGCCAAGACCGGGTTGGTCGACGCGGTGCTGTTCGACGAGGGCTATCTGACCGCGGTACGCACCGCGCTGGCCGGGGCCCTCGCCAGCAAGCACCTGTCTCGCGAGGACAGCCGGCGAGTGACGGTGCTCGGCGCCGGCGAGCAGGCCGAGCTTCAGGTGCGCGCGCTGCAACTGGTCCGCGACATCGACACCGTCGACGTCTGGGCGCGCAGCCGCGAGTCGGCCGAAGCCTATGCCGAGCGCGTGCGCAGCCTGGGGTTCTCCGTCAACGTTCACGACGATGTCCGCTCCGCCTGCGAGCAGGCCGACATCATCGTCACCGCGACGCCGGCCCGCGAGCCGATCCTGACCGCCCAGGACCTGCCCGAGGGCGTACATGTCACCGCCATGGGCTCTGACAGCCCCGACAAGCGCGAGCTCGACGAGGAAGTGATGATCCGCGCCGATGCCTTCGTCTGCGATACCCGCGCCCAGAGCGAGACCAACGGCGAACTCAAGGCGTTTGCTCGTCGGAACGCAAGCGCCTCGGCCAGTTCAGGGAGCGGTTCGGCCGGCTTCGGGGCCGATGGAAAGCCACCGTTCAAGGTCTACGAGCTGGGCAAGGTGATCGCCGAAGGCCAGCGCCTGCGCGTCTCGGACGCCAGCATCACCGTCTGCGACCTGACCGGCACCGGAGTGCAGGACACCGCGATCGCCAGCTTCGCGCTCGGCCGGTTGAGCTAACTTTAACCGAGCAGCTGCGCCGAACTCGATTCATCGCTCGGTCCATGAAACAGGGAGGTTTCGATGCGCCATTCAGCCAAGCCGCCGTTCGCGGCCACGCCGACCGCGCAGGCCGGCGGCGACAGCCATGTCCCCATGCCCGAGACGCTGCATTTCGAGGCGCGGGGCGGTTTTCCCAACTCGCCGTTGCCGGTACTGATCTATCGCCAGCTGCTCGCCGGCCCGGGCGTTGAACTGGCCACGGCCTTCGAGACGCTGTTCGAGCGTCACCGCTGGCCGCCGCAGTGGCGCTACGGACTCTACGATTTCGACCACTTTCACTCCACCGCCCACGAGGCGCTGGGTGTGTTCAGCGGCTATGCGCGGGTTCGCCTGGGTGGGCCGCAGGGCGATGAGCTCGATATCGCTGCGGGCGACGCGCTGATCCTGCCGGCGGGCACCGGGCATGCGTGCCTTGAATCCAGCGACGATTTCGAGATGGTCGGCGCCTATCCGCCGGGGCAGGTCTGGGAAGTGGAGCGCGGCGACCCCGCCGAGCTGGCCGCCGCCCAGGCCCGGGTCGCGCGGGTGGAACTACCCGCCGACGATCCGGTGGGCGGCGAGCTGCTGAAATTGTGGCGCTGAGCCCGTGTGAGCATGCACCGCCCGCTTAGCGCACCGCGAGACCGGTGGCTTCGTCGAGCCCTAGGTGGATGTTCATGCTCTGGACCGCGGCGCCGGCGGCGCCCTTGCCGAGATTGTCGAGCCGGGCTACGAGGGCGAGTTGCTCCTCGCCGCCATAGACGAACAGGTCGACGCGGTTAGTGTCGTTGGCGCCCTGAACGTCGAAGAAGCCGTGATCGAGGCTCGCTTCGTCGGCCAGCGGCATGACGTTGACGAAGCGCTCGCCGGCATAGTGCTCGAGATACGCCTGGTGAATCGCCGCGCCGCTGGCGCCCGGTGCCAGCCGGCTGACGTGCAGCGGCACGGTCACCGCCAGGCCCTTGAGAAACGGCCCGACCACCGGATTGAACACCGGCGAAAGTGCGAGCCCGCCGTGCACGTGCATTTCCGGCAGGTGCTTGTGGGTCATGTTCATGGCGTAGGGGCGCGGGGCGCTCAGGCGGCCCGCCTCGGCGGCCTGGTATTCCTGAATCAGCGTCTTGCCGCCGCCGCTGTAGCCGGTCAGCGAGAACGCCGATAGGGGGTAGTCGGCGGGCAGCAGGCCGGCATCGACCAAGGGGCGCACCAGCATGACGAAGGCGCTGGCATGGCAGCCGGGGTTGGCGATGCGCTTGCTTTGGCGGATTCGCTCGCGCTGACCGGGGGCCAGTTCCGGCAGGCCGTAGGTCCAGCCCTCGGCGGTACGAAACGCCGTACTGGCATCGATCAGGCAGGTGTCGGGATTGTCCAGCAGCGCGACCGCTTCGCGCGAGGCGGCATCGGGCAGGCACAGAAAAGCCACGTCGGCGGCGTTGAGCAGGCGAGCACGCTCGACGCTGTCCTTGCGCTTGGCGGAGTCGATGCGCAGCAACTCGATATCGTCGCGGGCCTCTAGATAGTCGAGCAGGCGCAGGCCGGTCGTGCCTTCCTGACCGTCTACGTATACCTTAAATGACATGGGAAGTTCGTTGCCTCATTGAGCGGGTCCGTGCATGCCGACAGCGCCTGTCAGCGTATTCCTCCATTGTGCGGCGATGCGAACGCGCTGTCATGTTCGGGCTTCGATCGGCCGTACGAGCCGCTGGCATCCCGATCGACGCAGACAGCGTTTACCGGCCAATGCGCGGCCAGGTATCGGCGATACGGTAGCCGTCGGGCCACGGATCACGAGGATCCAGAGTGTGCTGATGGGTACCGGTGATAAACGCGCGCCCGCGGATCAGCGGCGTCACTGCTGCCTTGTCGCCAACGCGAGTGGTGCCGTCGAGCCGACAGACAAAGCGTGAATCGATGATCGATTCGCCGATGAAGGTCTCGCCCAACCCGAGCTTGCCCTGGGCGTGCAGCAGCGCCATGCGCGCCGAACAGCCGGTCCCGGTGGGAGAGCGATCGAGCTTGCCCGGCTGAATCGCCACCGTATTGCGCCCGAGCCAGGCATCGCCCTCCCGCGTCAGCGGTGCGGCAATCTGGCAGAACGAAACGTGCCGCCAGTCGGGATTGGCGGGATGATGGAAGCCGAACTGCTCGTTGGTCGCATTGGTGATGCGGATGCCGGCCTCGACCAGTTCCCGCGCTTCGTCCGGCACCAGCCTGAAGCCGAGATCGGCGGCATCGACAATCACGAAACTGTCGCCGCCGAACGCCGTATCGACGCGCAGCGTGCCGAGCCCTTCGACCTCGAGCTGCAGGTCCTGCCGGTCGACGAACGCCGGCAGGTTGCGCACGGTAACGTCCAGCACCCGGCCGTTCTCGCAACGCGCCATGACCTCGATCACCCCGCCCGGCGCTTCCAGCACCAGCTGCGTCTCCGGTTCCTGCATCGGCAGAATGCCGGTCTCGAGCAGCACGGTCGCGACACACAGGCTGTTGGAACCGGACATCGGTGGCGTGTCCTCCGGCTCCATGATGATCCAGCCCATCTGCGCGCGCGGGTCTTTCGGCGGCACCAGCAGATTCACATGACGAAAGACGCCACCTCGCGGCTCGTTGAGCATGAAGTGGCGCAGCGTCTCGTCGCGGGCGATCCAGCGCGACTGCTCCCACAGCGTCTCGCCGGGCGGCGGAGCCACCCCGCCAACGATGACGTCACCTACCTCGCCCTCGGCATGGCAACTGACGCTATGAATCACACGAGTGGTCTGCATACGCTTCTCCGACGCTCCAGAGCGGGCCGACGTTCCCGGTCCACCGGCGTTTCGTCACTTGCCCATGCCCAGATAGGCCTTCACGATCGATTCGTCTTCCCGGAGCTTGGCGGCCTCGCCCTGCATCCGGATCTCGCCGTTTTCGATCACGTAGGCATAGTGCGCCAGACGTAGCGCCAGCCGCGCATTCTGTTCGACCAGCAGGATGGTGGTTCCCGCCTCATTGAGGCGCTTGATGATGCGCATGATGTCGGTGACGAGCTTCGGCGCCAGCCCCATCGAGGGCTCATCCAGCAGCATGACGCTGGGGCCGTGCATCAAGGCGCGCCCCATCGCCAGCATCTGCTGCTGGCCGCCGGAGAGCAGCGAGCCGTCCTGATGACGGCGTTCGTGCAGGATCGGAAACAGCTCGTAGACCTCGTCGAGCCGCTGGCGACGCAGCGCATTGTCCTTGACCGTGAACGCGCCCAGCTCCAGGTTCTCCTTGACCGTCAGGCCGCGCAGGATGTGGCGGCCTTCCGGTACGTGAACCACCCCGCGGCGGGCGATTTCGTGGGCGGCCAGCTTGGCGATCGATGCGCCCTCGAGCTGGACGTCGCCACGCTGTGCCCGTACCAGTCCAGACACGGTCTTCAGCGTGGTCGACTTGCCGGCACCGTTGCTGCCCAGCAGGGTGACGATTTCTCCCTCGTGGACGTCCAGCGTCACGCCTCGCAGGGCTTGAATCTTGCCGTAGAAAGCCTCGACGTCGCGAATGCTCAGGCGCACCTTGCCAGGCCGCGTGGCGCTGGCCGGCGTATCGGTTTGAGTGATGGTTTCCGTCACAGCGCCAGCTCCTCGTCGTCCTGGCCGAGATAGGCCTCGATCACCTTGGGGTCGTTCTGCACCGTTTGCGGATCGCCCTCGGTAATCAGGCTGCCGTGGTCGAGCACGCTGATATGCTCGGAGACATTCATCACCAGGCCCATGTCGTGTTCGATCAGCAGTACGGCCACGCCGCGTTCGTCACGGATGCGCCGGATCAGCTCGATCAGCGCCTGCTTCTCGCCGCTGTTGAGACCCGCCGCCGGCTCGTCGAGCAGCAACAGCTTGGGTTCGGTGGCCAGAGCGCGGGCGATCTCGACACGTCGCTGATGGCCGTAGGCGAGATTGGTCGCCAGCCGATCCTGATGGCCCGTCAGGCCAACGAAATCGAGGCACTCGAGGCTGGTCTCGAGAATCCGGCGCTCCTCAGCGCGCTGGCTCGGCAGCCGCAGGATGGCCGCCAGCGCACCGGCTCGGCTGCGACAGTGCTGTCCCGCCATGACGTTCTCGAGCACCGACATTTCGCGAAAGAGCCGCACGTTCTGGAATGTCCGCGCGATACCCAGGCGCGTCACGGCATGTGGCTTGCGCTTGACGATGGGCTCGCCATCGAGCGTGATCTCGCCCTGCTGAGGGCGATAGAAGCCGGTGATCACGTTGAACATCGATGTCTTGCCGGCGCCATTGGGGCCGATCAGGCTGTGGATCCGACCCGCGTCGACGCCGAAATTGACATCATGGAGTACGGTGTTGCCGGCGAAGCTCAGCGACACCTGTTTCAGTTGCAGCAGCATCGCTTCCCCCTAGGAACGCTTCTCGGGCCAGATACCGCTCGGCCGGAACAGCATGATCAACAGCAACAGCACCGCGAATATCAGCAGTCGCAAGGTGCCAAAATCACGCAGCAATTCGGGACCAAGCACCACGATGAAGGCGCCGAGAATGACACCGGGTATCTTGCCCATGCCGCCAAGCACCACCGCCAGCAGAATCAGCACCGACTGCTGGAAGCTGAAACTCTCCGGCGAGATGGCACCCAGATTGACCGAGAAGAAGATGCCCCCGATCGCCCCGAAGATGGCGCCGATGACATAGGCCGCCAGCTTGGTCGTGACGCGATTGATCCCCATCGCCTCGGCAGCGTCCTCGTCGTGGCGAACGTAGAGCCATGCTCGCCCCAGGCGGGAATCGAACAGCCGCTGGCTGGCGATGTAGGCCAGTACCGCCAACACCGCGAAGACATAGTAGAAGTCGATCGAGCTGTCGATATGCCAACCGAACAGCGATGGCTCCGGAATCTGTGAAAGGCCGCTGGCGCCGCCGGTGATCTCCAGATTGCGTGCGGAAAACCGCACGATCTCGCCGAAGCCCAGCGTCACGATGGCCAGGTAGTCGCTGCGCAGGCGTAACGTCGGCCCGCCGATAATGACGCCGGCGAGTGCTGCGGCCATCAGCGCGAAGGGAATCGCCGCCCAGAAATTGACGCCGAACTGCTGGGTCAGAATGCCCGCGGTATAGGCGCCGACGGCAAAGAAAGCGGCGTAGCCGAGATCGAGCAGCCCGGCATAGCCGACCACGATATTCAGTCCCAGACAGAGCACGACGTAGAGCAATGCGTTAGTCAGGATCACCGTGGTGTACTGACTCGAGATCCACGGCATGACGATGAGAGCGGCAATGATGACGGCATGCAGTGCACGCCGTCGTCCCGGCGACTCGAAGGCCACGTAGAGGCGTTGAAACGGATTGCGCGGCTGCGGCTCGTCGGCATCCGAGGTCGTGGATAGCGAATGTTTGTCCATGTCACATTCTCTCCACTTCGGATTTGCCCAGCAGGCCGGTGGGCTTGAACACCAGCACCAGGATCAGAATCGAGAAGGTGAAGACGTCTTTCCATTCGCTGCCGATAAAGGGAATGTGCGTCCCGAAGGATTCCAGCAAGCCCAGGATCAGGCCGCCGAGCATCGCCCCGGTGATGCTGCCGATCCCGCCGATCACTGCGGCAGTGAAGGCCTTGAGTCCGATCAAGAAGCCCATGAAGTACCAGATGCTGCCGTAGTACGCGCCCGCCATGGTGCCGGCGGCAGCCGCGAGGCCCGAACCGATGAAGAACGTCACCGCGATGACGGCGGAGACGTTGATCCCCATCATTCGGCACATGTCCTTATCGATGGAGACCGCACGCATGGCACGTCCATACAACGTCTTGGAGACGAACAGCTCTAGCGCGATCATCAATACCGCGGCGGTCGCGACCAGCACGATCTGGTTGTAGGAGAGAAACAGGTTCCCCAGGTTAAAGCCGCCGAACCCGAGCTCGGTGCGAAACGCGGTGTACTGGCCGCCGGTCAGTGCCAGGGCCGCGTTCTGCAGCACCAGCGAAACGGCCAGTGCGGTAATCAGAATCGACAGCCTCGGCGCGCCAAGCATGGGGTGATAGGCCACTCGTTCGATCAGCACGCCGAGGCATCCGACCGCCAGCATTGCCAGCAGCATGGCGACGAAGATACCGAGCCAGCCGGCGCCGAGAAATCCAGAAACCAGCGACAGTCCACCGAAGCCGACGAAGGCACCGGTCATGTAGAGATCGCCATGGGCGAAGTTGAGCAGTTTGATGACTCCGAACACCATGGTGTAACCGAGCGCCACCAGGGCATAGAAAGAGCCCAGCACCAGCCCGTCAACGAGCTGCTGTAGAAAAGAATCGTACCAGGTCATGAGCGTGCATCTCTGGACAGCGGAAAGGGCGGACGAACGCGTTGCACTACGTCAGTTTCACTGCGCCATTTTCAGCAATGCGTATCGTCATCTCCGGCTCGAGCCGAAGCTCGAACCGGAAAGCTAGCCGTTATTTTTCGTAGCGGGTCCACTTGCCGCCTTGACCTTCGAGTACCACGAAGTTGCTGCGCGCCAGCGTATGCTCCGGGGTAAAGGAGATCGGGCCGGCCAGCCATTCCTGGCCATCGGCACTGTTCAGCGCCTTGATGATGGCATCGGGGTCTGTCGAGCCGGCCTTGTTGATGGCCCAGGCCATCAACTGCAGGCCATCGTAGGCGAGTGGCGCATACGGCCCCGGCGCGTTATCGAACTTGGAACGATAGTCGCTGATGAACTGCTCGGCAGCCGGCAGAAAGTCGGCGGTGGGGTTGGAGAAGGCGAACACGCCCTCGGCGGCCTGGCCGGCGATATTGAACAGTTCCGGCGAGTTGGAGCCATCACCCACGGCGATGGTGCCCTGGAAACCGCGCTGACGCAGTTGGCGGATCAGCAGGCCGCCGTCGGCGTAGTAGGCGGTCCAGAACACGGCCTCGGCACCGGAGCCGCGAATCTTGTTGACCAGCGCGGAGAAGTCCTGCTCGCCCTTGTTGACGTATTCGAAGGCAGAGACGGTGTGGCCGGCCCCGGTCCAGGCATCGCGGGTCAGGTTGGCCAGATCCTGGGAATAAGCATCCCCCTGGTTGACGATGGCCAGCTTCTCGATGCCCTTGCCTTCGAAGAAGTCGAGGGCGGTCTTGGCCTGGTCGGCACCGGTGGAGTTGATCATTACCGCATTGCCCGGATTGGCCGGGATCAGTTGCGTCGAATTGGCCGCCACTATCACGAACGGGATATTGGCATCGCCGTAGATCTTGAGCGTGGGCTGCGTGGCGCCGGAGCAATAGCCGCCCACCACCCCGACGACTTCCTGTGACGCCAGGCGACTGGCCGCGTTGACCGATTGCTGGGGATCACAGGCGGTATCGCCGGTCACCAGTTCGATCTGGCGGCCGCCCAGCAACCCACCGTCGGCGTTGATCTCGTCGGCAGCCAGCGATATGGCATTGAACATATCCTTGCCGTAGGTCGCTTCGGAGCCGGTCGTCGGCACCTGAACGCCCAGCGTGATGGGGCCGTCCTGCGCCATGGCAAGAGAGCCGGCGGCGAGATTGACGATGGCCGCGGAGGCGACCAATTTGAGAAATTTACCCATACAGCATTACTCCCTTCAGCGCTTATTGTTTGTTCATACTTGTTTGTTCGTACTGCAAAGGGGTCGGGCATCACGCCCTTCCGTGCTTGGACCGCGTCGCGTGCGGTGGTTTTTCATCCTGCCATGGAAAATTACATTCCTACACTATGCTTTATATCGATACTAATCGTTTGTATAAAATATACAAGAATGCCATCAGCATTGCGTACGGCGGCATAATAAAGGCGCTCGATAAAGGCATTCTTGTCGCATTCCTCCAACGTCTATCGCGTCGCGTCAGCGCATCAGCGTGGCTCGCTCAGCCTTTCCTGAAGGGCTCGACCCCGCCTAGCCGAAGCGGGCGAGCCGGTAGGGGTCGAGCGGCGGCAGATCGCTGGCTGGCGTCAAGCTCGCGCTGCCGCCCGCCAGCGACGCGATCAGTTCGGCGGTGATCGCCGACTGGGTCAGTCCCAGATGGTGATGGCCGAAGGCCAGCAGCACGCGGCCATTCTCGAGACGATCGATGACCGGCAGCGAGTCCGGGAGGGAGGGTCGAAAGCCCATCCACGGCGTGGCGCCTTCGGCGTCGAGATCGGCCTTGAACAACCCCCGGCTCAGGCGATGCAACTGCCACGCCCGCGCCATGTTGGGCGGTGCGTGCAGTCCGGCGAACTCCACGGTGCCGGCCAGTCTGAGCCCGGTTTCCATCGGGGTCATGATGAAGCGGCGCTCCAGCGAGGTCACCGCGAAGGGCAGTCGGTCTTGCTCGCGAGGCAGCATCAGGTGATAGCCGCGCTCGGTATCCAGCGGCACGCGCTTGCCGGTGAGCTGAACGGTCAGCGGTGCCGAGTGGGCGCCACAGGCGAGCAGCACTCTACTGGCCCTCAGCTCACGGCTGTTGGTGACGAGGCGGACGCCGGACTCGACGACTTGCGCCGAGCGCACCGTCTCCTGGGCGAAGCGCACGCCCTGATGGCGGGCCGCTTCCACCAGGGTCGTGACTACCCGCCACGGATCCAGTACGTGCCCTGTGCCGGGAAAGAACAGCCCGCCCAGCAGATCATCCGATAGCTGCGGGGCCGCGCGTTGGATCGCTTCGCGCTCCCACCGTTCGACCGGCACCTGCTGTTCGCGCATGCGCGACTCGAGCGCTTCGAGCTTGTGGCGTGACTCGGGCTTCTCGTAGACCAGCAGCGACCCATCCGCTTTCAGCAGGTGAGCGCCGCCGACCGACGCCAGCAAGCGTTGCCACGCCGCCAGGCTGCGCTCGTTGAGGGCACGGATGCCGGCCACGCTTCGGGCAAACGGTTGCGGACGTAGATTCAGTATCAGACGGCTCAGCCACGGCAGCGCGCGGGGCAGATATCTCCAGTCCAGGCGCAGCGGGCCCATCGGATCCATCAGCATGCCTGGCAGGGACCTGAGGATCGAGGCATCGGCGATCGGGAAGACCTGCTCGGTGGCCATATGCCCGGCATTGCCGTAGGAGGCGCCGCGCCCCGGCTCCTGGGTATCGAGCACCAGCACGCGGTGGCCCTGACGGGCCAGTGCCAAGGCGCTGGTCACGCCGACGAGGCCAGCGCCGACGACGACGATATCGGCATCGGTCGATGCGGGATGGGATGGATCCGACATGCGCTACCTCATGACCAGGGCGATAGGGACCGAATAGCGGCTCACGCGCTACGCAGGCTCTTGTCCAGTACCGCCGCTATGCCTTCCGCGGCGTCCTTGATGTGGGTTTCCAGCAACTGACAGGCCTTGTCGATGTTGCCCTGCCGAGCCAGCCGCAAAAGCTCGCGGTGTTCCAGCTCGGCCTTCTCGATCTCGCGGGTATAGAGCAGTTGCATGCGGATATAGCGCCCCGCTTTGGTGTTCAACTGGCCAATCATGGCCAGGGTTTCGGGCAGCGCGGAGGGCGCATACAGGGCGTGGTGAAACGCGAAGTTGTAGTCGCTCCAGTTGTCGATCTGGCTGCCGGAATCGAGCGCCGCGTCATACTGGCGAAGGATGCCTTCGGCATGATCGAGATCCGCCGCCGTCAGATTCGGGATCGCGTAGCGCAGTACATAGGTCTCGAGCAGGACGCGCAGATCGAACAGTTCGCGAATCGCGGCCACGGAGAGCTCGGTGGTAAATGCCCCGCGGTGGGCGTGGAATTCCACCAGCCCCTCGGACTCCAGGGTCAGCAGTGCTTCCCTAACGGGAATGCGACTGACGTCGTAATCTCTGGCCAACGCGTCCTGTCGCAGCTGGGAGCCGCCCTTGAACTCGCCGCCGAGAATGCGTTCGCGCAGGTCGTCCGCGACGTGCTGGGCTCGGGTCTTGAAAGTTGCCATGATTAGCGAGTATCCCATTGATTTTCGGATATTGTATTCAATCCAAAAATCGAACGCCGACTTTTCAGGAGGCGCCGAGCTGGGCCGACCACTGCGCATACCATTCGCGGAACAGCGCGTACTGGGTCTCGACGTAGCGCCGTTGTGCTTCGCTCAAGGCATCGCTCTCGTTGAAGTGCAGCTCGTAGGCGCTTTCGCCGTTTAGCACCATCAACTGCTTGTAATAGAGCACCAGATCCACGCCCTCGTCGAAGGAGGAGAGCACCGCCAGCGCGGATTCCAGCTCCTGGGCCAGACGCCGGGCCGCGAGATCGCCCTTGGCGGCTTTCTGGCTCAGCGCGACCAGCTGCAGCACTTCTCGCGGCAGCGCGTTGCCGACGCCGGTGATCGCGCCGGTGGCGTTGCAATTGACGAAGCCGTGGACGACCTGGGTGTCGACGCCGACCATCAGGCTGACGTCGTCATCCTGGGAGGTGATGTGCTCCGCCGCATAGCGCAGGTCCTCGGCGCCGCCGAACTCCTTGAAACCGATCAGGTTCGGATGCTCGCGACGCAGTTCGAAGAACAGCTCGGCGCGAGTGGTGAAGCCGTAATAGGGGCTGTTGTAGATCACCGCCGGCAATTCGGGAGCGGCTTCCAGAATCGCCGAGAAGTGCGCTTTCTGGGCGGCGAGCGAGGTGCCACGGGAAAGCACGCGGGGGATCACCATCAACCCTTGCGCGCCGACCCTGGCCGCATGCGCGGCGTGGGAAACCGCTTCCTTCGAATTGACCGCGCCGGTGCCGACGATCGTGGGCACGCCGGCGGCGACCAGTCTCGTCACCCCTTCCTGACGCTCGGCTTCGCTCAGCAGCGGCCAGTCGCCCATCGAGCCGCAGTAGACGACGGCGCGCATGCCGAGATCGACGAGTTCACGCCCCTTGGCAACCAGCGCGTCGTAATCCGGCGTGCGGTCGGCCGTGCACGGGGTCATCAGGGCGGGAATACAGCCGGTGAAAATGGAGTCGTTCATGGTTGTCCTCTGGAATCTTTAGGTGTCGTGTTGTCGGGACGATGTCTTAAAGCGCCGCTATGACGCGGTAATGCCCCAGGCAAACGGATCGTTCTCGTCGATCAGCAGCGTGGCATCGGCGCTGAGATAAGCGTTGCCCTTGATATAGGGGCGTATACGACCGCGTGCCTGGTCGTCCCGCTCCCAGCCCTCCCATTCAAAGTGCCCCTCGAATCGGCTACCGGTGATGCTGGCCTGCACCCAGATCTCGCCGGGGGCCAGCTTGCCGTCCGCCGCCAGGCAGGCCAGTTTGGCGCTGGTGCCGGTGCCGCAGGGCGAGCGGTCATAGGCCTTGCCCGGGCAGAGCACGAAGTTGCGACTGTCGGCTGGCGTGATGGTATCGGCGTCGGTGGCGACGTCATCGGCGAACAACTCGATATGATCGATATGGCCGCCGTTCTCGCCGGTGATCGCCTGGTTATCCAGGGCCTGGCGGATCGCCCAGGTAAAGGCCGTCAGCGCTTCTTCGTTGGCCAGGGTCACCTGTTGATCGTGCTCGCCGACCAGGAAGAACCAGTTGCCGCCCCAGGCGATATCACCATGCACCACGCCGTAGCCGGGCACGTCGACCGGGACGCGCTGGCGATAGCGGTAGGCGGGGACGTTGCGCACCGTCACCGCGCCGTCTTCGTGCAGCGTGGCGCTGACCGGGCCGACGGTGGTGTCGATCCTGTGATCTCCGGGTCGGATCAAGCCGAGATGGTGCAAGGATGCGACCAGACCGATCGTGCCGTGACCGCACATGCCCAGATAGCCGGTGTTGTTGAAGAAGATCACGCCGCAGGTCGCGCCCGGTGAAACGGGTTCGCAATAGAGCGCGCCGACGAGAACATCGTTGCCCCGCGGTTCGAGCAGGCAGGCGCGACGCCAGTGATCGTGGGATCCCCGCAGGGCGTCGCGCTTTTCGACCAGGGTGTCGCCCGGCAGGGCCGGGAAGCCGTCCATCACCAGACGCGTCGGCTCTCCTCCGGTGTGGGAATCGATGACATGGATGCGTTTCATGCACGCTTTCCTCTGATCTGGGCGGGCCCGTGACACGCGCGGCTAAGGGCCGAACGAGTGAACGACTGAAATGTTGTAGATTTTATACAATCCTTGGAAGCGTTTGTGAAGTGCCTTTCAGGGCAACCGGCTTGTCGTGATCCGAAAAAACGTCCAGCTTGAGAGAGCTTGGAGATTCTCCAGCAATTCAGGCAAGCGTGATAAGGACGACCCATGAGCAAGCGTGTACTGGCTTTCGATGTCTACGGCACCCTGATCGACACCCACGGCGTGGTCGAGGAGCTGAGCCGGCGGATCGGCGACCGCGCCGGCGAATTCTCGCAGCGCTGGCGCGAGAAGCAGCTCGAATATGCCTTCCGCCGCGGCCTGATGGGGGCCTTCGCCGATTTCTCGCAATGCACCGGCGATGCCCTGGAATTCGTCGATCGGGCGCTGGGCACGGGGCTGTCGAACACCGACAAGGAGCGGTTGATGGCCACTTATGCGCAGTTGCCGGCGTTTCCCGACGTCGCGCCGGCGCTGGAGCGGCTGGGCCAGCTCAGGATACAGCGGGTGGCCTTTTCCAACGGCAGCCGCCAGGCGGTCAGCCAGTTGCTCGGCCAGGCCGCGGTGCTCGAGCATTTCGACGATATCGTCAGCGTCGAGGAGCTCAAGCGCTTCAAGCCCGATCCGGCGGTCTATGCCCACCTGCGTCAGCGTCTCGAGGCTGACGCCCACGATATCTGGCTGGTTTCTAGCAATCCCTTCGACGTGATCGGCGCCAAGCACGCCGGCTTGCATGCCGTCTGGGTGCGGCGCAGCGCCGAGGCTCCCTTCGATCCCTGGGGCGGCGAGCCCGACATGACCGTCGCCGATCTCGGCGAACTGGCCGAGCGACTGGGTTAATCGGGCTACCCGGCGTCGCTTGGCAAATCGAGCTCGATCACCCGGCCGCCGGCGGCCTGCGCATCGGCGGCGTCGTGGGTGACCATCAGCGTCGGCAGGCGCCGTTCGCGGACCTGGGCGAAGACCAGCCGGCGCAATTCGTCGCGCCGCGTCGCGTCGAGCTTGGAGAACGGCTCGTCGAGCAGCATCGCCCGGGGCCGCGAGAGCAATACCCGCAGCAGAGCCACCCGCGCCTTCTGGCCCCCCGACAGGGTCGCCGGATCGCGCTCGGCATATCCGCCCAGGCCGACTTCGTCGAGGGCGGCGTCGATCCGGCGGCGGCGTTCTCGGCGGTTGCCGCCGGCGCGCATGCCGAAGGCCAGGTTGCCGGCCACCGACAGGTGCGGAAACAGCAACGGATCCTGAAACAGCAGGCCGACGTGGCGCGCCTCGGCGGGCAGCGCGGTGAGTTCGAGTTCGCCCAGGCGCACCGCGCCGCTGGCGCTGAAGGCGGTCGGCAGAAAGCCGGCGACATAGTCCAGCAGCGTCGACTTGCCGACCCCGGAAGGCCCCATCACGGTGACGATCTCGCCGGGCGCGACGGCGAGATCGAGGGCCAGCAGCGACCGGCCGTCAAGGGCGATGCGAACGGCGTCAAGGATCAGCGAATCGGACGATGGCATGGTGATCTCGCGTGGGTTCATGGGCGGCTCAGCAGGCCGGCACGGCGACGCAGCAGCAGCCGTGGCAGGCCCAGCGCCAGGGCGAACCCCAGCGCCGGCAGCAATAGTTGCAGCAGGGCATAGACCGCGGTCAGCCGCCGGTCGCCGCCGCTCGCCAGCGTCACCGCCTCGGTGGTGATCGTGCTGATTCGCCCGGCGCCGAGCAGCAGGGTCGGCAGGTACTGGCCGATGCTGACCGCGAAGCCCACCGCCGCCGCGGTCAACAGCGGCGTCGTCAGAAGCGGCAGGCGCACCCGCCAGAACACCCCGGCCGGCGAGGCGCCGAGGCTGCGGGCGAGTTGCGTCCAGCGCGGGTCGAGACGACGGTAGCTCTCGGCCAGCGACAGGAACACATAGGGCAGCACGAAGATCGCATGGCCGCCGATCACCGCCGCCAGGCCCGGCGTCAAACCGGCCTGGGTCTGCATCAGCACCAGGCCGAACAGGAACGCCACAGACGGTACCAGCAAGGGCAGGTAGAGCAGCCATTGCACGCCGGCGCGCGGCGGCCGGTGGCGGAACGTCTCGGCCTCGAGGGCGCCGGTCACCAGGACCAGGGCGATGAGCGTCGCCACGCCGCCGATCAGCGCCGCCTGAGCCAGCGGATCGACGAAGCCGCCGGCCCCGCGCAGCCAGTTGCGCGGCGTCAACGGCTGCGGCCAGGCCTCGGGGAACGGCCAATAGGCGGCCAGCGACCATAGTATCAAGCCGGCGAGGCTGGCCAGGACCAGCACCACCACCAGGCCGATCGCACCTCCACCCAGCAGCGCGCCGACACGCTCGCCGAACCGGCGGCGACCGTCGCCCGGCCAGTCGCGCAGCGCCCTGGCGACGAGTCGCTCGAGCAGCCACCAGCTGGCCAGCGCCGTAAGGGTGACGGCGAACTGCAGCAGCGCACCGGCCGAGGCCATGAAGCGCATCGCCAGGTCCGGGTCGTTGAGCCAGCGCATCACCGCCACGGCGAGCGGCGGCGGCGTGCTGGGGCCGAGAATCAGTGCCACGTCGACGGTCGAGCTGGCAAAGGCGATCACCGCGTAGAGCGGCAGGCGCAGCAGCGGGTAGAGCCCCGGCATCACCGCCTTGAGAAAGCCCGCCAGCGGTCGGTAGCCGAGCGCCCGGGCGACGCGCATCCGCTCGCGGGCCCGACACTGGGGCAGCGCGGCGAGGCTCATCAGCAGCAAGAAAGGCACTTCCTTGAGGGTCAGCCCGAGGATCAGCGCCAGCCCGTACGGATCGCCGGGGAACAGGTAGTTGGGCGGGAACTGCCAGCCGCTCGCCCAGGGCGAGAGCCAGCGACTGACCAGCCCCGAGGGCGACAGCAGGAAGGCCAGGCCGATCGCCGCGGCGGCGTGGGGCACGGCGAGCAGCGGCGAGAGCAGGCGCTGGACGGCGCCGAACCAGCGGCTGTGCAGGAAGACGCCGATGAACAGCGCGACGATCGCCAGCGCCAGCGCGGCGCTGGCCAGTCCACTGGCGTAACTCAGGGCGACCATGCCGGCGAGACCGGGCCGACGGGTGAGCGCCTGCCAGTGCTCGAGGGTCGGCTCATGGCCGCCGAGTGCCGGCAGCCAGCCGAATGCCGGGGCGATCACCCCGGCCAGTCCGGCGGCGACCGGCACTCCGAGCAGGATGATCGCCAGCCAGGCTGCCAGACGGACCAGCGCGACGTGTAGCGAGGCGCTCATTGCGCGACGTAGCGCGCCTGCCAGGCCTGTTCGAGGCGCTCCATCCAGCTCGGGTGCGGTTCGGCCAGGGTATTGGCCAGCGCCCCGGGCGGCAGGCGGGCGGGGTTGTCGCTGTCAGCCTGGAAGGCGGCGCGCTGGCGCTCGCTCAGGGCGTCCATGGCCAGCACGCTGGCATCGCCCCAGCCATCGATGGATTGCTTGCGCGCCTGCGCCCGGGGGGACAGCAGGAAGTTGGCCAGTGCCAGCGCGCCGGCCTTGTGACTGGCGTTGAAGGGGATGGCGACGAAGTGCACGTTGCCCAGCGTGCCGGCATCGAGCACGTAGCTGCGCGTGCTCTTCGGCAACTGGTAATTGGCCACGGCGACGGCGGGTTCCGAGGGGGTGAAGGTGAATGCCAGGCTGAGTTCGCCGTCGCCCATCAGTTGGCGCAGCGCGGCACTGCTCGCCGGAAAGTCCTCGCCCTCGCGCCACAGATACGGATGTAACTCATCCAGGTATTCCCACAGCGGGGCGGTGACGGCGGCGAAATCGGCCTCGTCGACCGGACGGTAGAGTGGCTCGGGGTCGTCGACCAGCCCGAGCAGCGCCTGCTTGAGAAAGCTCGAGCCGAGAAAGTCTGGCACCAGAGGATACGTGAAGCGCCCGGGATGGGCCCGCGCCCAGTCGAGCAGGGCGGGGATGCTGCGCGGCGGTTCATCGACCCGGGCGCTATCGTAGTAGAAGGTCAGTTGGGCCTTGCCCCAGGGCGATTCGAGCCCCGCGGTGGGTAGTGTGAAGTCCTCGCGCACCTCGGGGTTGGCCTGGGGGCGGGTCAGCGCGAAGTTGGGCAGGCTTTCCACCCAGGGGCCGTAGAGCAGGTCGTTCTTCTGCATTGCGGCGAAGTTCTCGCCGTTGATCCAGATCAGATCGATCGCGCCGTCTTCGGTGTTGCCCGCGGCCTTCTCGGCGAGCACCCGCGACACCGCTTCGGCGGTATCGGCGAGCTTGACGTGAACGACTTCGACGCCGTATTCGTCGGCCATTCGCCCGGCCACCCAGTCGAGATACTCGTTGATAGTGGCATCGCCGCCCCAGGCGTTGAAATAGACGCTCTGGCCGCGCGCCTCGGCGACGACCGACGCCCAGTCGTCGAGCTGGTAGGCCATGGCCGGCCAACTGACGGCAAGCAGCGCGGCTACACTCAGGCGGCTCAGCCAGCCACATGGCGCTCGGGGTTTCATCGACGCATCTCCTGTAGGTTGTCGGCGTGTCACGGCGGCCCGCCGCGCGCATAAGCGACCTTAACGGCAAGCCTGCAGCGCCGCCAGCCTGGATGGCCATTGGCGTCGCCGCGCCGGCGATGCCACGCTATCCTGATCATCGCAGTGGAAGTCTCGCATGTCGCATTCCCATCGCAGCGCCGGACGTTCGCGGCGCCAGCATCGTGTAGGCACGTTGCTGGCCGTCCTGGCAACGCTCGTGGCGCTATTGTTGATCGCCTGGTTGTGGGCGCTGCCAGCGTACATCGATCAGCGTCTCACCCAGACGCTGGCCGATCAGACCGGGCGCCGGGTGAGCATCGACAACGTCACTCTCACGCCGTGGCGCTCGCAGGCGACGCTCGAGGGACTGAGCATCGCGGGGCAGGGCGATGGGCCGGTATTCGCCAGTCGCCGGGTGGTGGCGACCCTCGACTGGCACTCGTTGACCGCATCGGGCTGGCGCTTCGCACGAGTCGAACTCGAGGCACCGCGATTGCGGTTGGTCTGGCGCTCGAGCGGCGAATGGAACCTGGCTCAGCTGTTCGGTGGCGGCGGCGAGACGACGCCGCTGCGCATCGCCCGGCTCGACGTCAGCGATGGCCGGCTGGACTGGGTCAACCGCCGCCTCGACGAGCCGCTGACGCTGACGCTGAAGCGCCTGAATCTCGAGGTCAGCGGCTACGACAATACCGCCCCGCGGCCCTTCGGCTTGCGTGGTCGGGCAGACTGGAACGGTGGCACTCTCAACGGCGAGGGCGAGATGGGCTTCTCGCCATGGACGGTGGATGTCGATCTGAGCGCCGAGCAGGTGCCGCTGACCAGCCTGTCGGGCTACTTGGCACACGTCGTTCGCGCCCAGCCGGCGGCGGGCGAGCTGGGCGCCCAGATTCGCTTGCGTGCGGGCCGGGCCAGCGATACCGGCACGCGGGTCAGCGGCCAAGGCCAGGTCGCGGGGCTCGAAATGCTCGATGCCGCGGGTGAGCAGCCCATCGCCCGTGCCGAGCGCTTTGCCGTGGATGGGTTGACCTTCGCCAGTGCGCAGCCCGAGCTGGCCGCCGAACGGGTGACGCTCGACGGGCCCTGGCTCAAGGTGGTCATAGACGAACGGCTCGACACCAATCTCGACGCCTGGCGCCCGCCGCAGTCATCGAACGCAGGTCCCGAGAATGGCGGCATGCACTATGCAATCGGCACCCTGGCCGTCGAGCGTGGCGCAGTGGCCTTCAATGACCGTCACCTGCCGCGCCCGTTCGAGATCGATTTCTCGGCCTTGTCGGGCGACTGGCGGCAGATCAACTCCGCCCAGGAGGGCGATGGCCGGCTGTCGCTCGAAGGACAAGTGGCCGATGGCTCGCCGATGCGCATCGAGGGTGCCTTCGACCCGCTCGGCGACGCCCTGCGCGGCAACCTCAAGCTGCACTTCGAACGCCTTGACCTGGAGACCTTCGCGCCCTACCTGCGCGCGTTTGGCGGCTATGCGGTCGAGCGGGGCCAGGTGACCCTGGATCTCGACTACCGGCTCGAGCAGGGCCGCCTGAAGGCGCGGAATCATCTCGTCCTGCGCCAGCTCCAGCTCGGTGAAGAGGTCGACGCCTCGGCCACCGATTTGCCGCTCAAGACGCTGGTGGGGGTGCTGAAGAGCGACGACGGGGTCATCGAGCTCGACATCCCCATGCGCCTGCCGCTGGATAACCCCGGCTCGGTGGACTTCGGCAGCATCGCCGGCCAGGCGATCCGCGAGGCGCTCGAGAACCTGGTCTCCTCACCGCTGGAGACCCTCTCCGAGGTGGCCGGTGGCAGTGACGACAGCCGCCCGGGCGGTGAGCACAATGGCAGCGCCAAGAGCCATGCACGCAGCGATACCGAGTCGGCCGGTGACGGAGAAAGCGGCGCGGTCGGCGGAAGTCCTGAAAATGAAAAAAGTGAAGAAGATGGCGAAGACGATCCGGGAGCGATCTACGAGCGTGCCCGCACTCGCCAGTGAGTGCGTCGGCCAGGATGGCGATGCCCACCATGCACTAGAGTGAAGACACAGGCCCATCGGCTGGCAGAGGTGAGCATGCTACCAAGACGCTCGGAATTCAGCCGCTATCGCTGCCTGCTCTGGCTGGCCTGCCTACTGTGCGCGACGCTGTTGGCGTGGGCGGCGAGCGCCCAGCAGTCACCCCAGGCTCAGAGCCATGCGCTGGTGATGACGCTGCACGGCAGCGTCGGTCCGGCGACCAGCGACTATTTCCAGCGCGGCCTGGAACAGGCCGAGCGCGGCGGCGCGGCGCTGGTGGTGCTGCGCCTCGATACTCCCGGCGGGCTGGACCTGGCGATGCGCGACATGATCAGCGCGATGCTGGCATCGAAGGTGCCGGTGGCGGTGTACGTCGCGCCGGCGGGGGCGCGCGCCGCCAGCGCCGGAACCTACCTGCTGTACGCCAGCCATGTCGCGGCGATGGCGCCGGCCACTCACCTGGGCTCGGCGACGCCGGTGCGCATCGGCGGCGGCGAACAGCCCGATCGAGAGTCCGATGACGGGCAGGGCGGCGAACGTGAGGCCGGCAATGGCCAGGACCAGGCCGCCGACGAAGGCCCGCGACGCGGAGACACCGCCATGCAGCGCAAGGTGCTCGAGGACGCGGTGGCCTACATCCGCAGCCTCGCCGAGCGCCACGGCCGCAACGCCGAATGGGCCGAGCGTGCGGTGCGCGATGCCGTCAACCTGACCGCCCGCGAAGCCCTCGACAACAACGTCATCGAGGTCATCGCCGGCGACGTTCCCGAACTGCTGGAGCGCATCGACGGCCGCGAGGTGGTGATGGCCGACGGCACGCGCACCCTGAAGACCGCCGAGCTGACCCTCGAGCGCTTCGACCCCGACTGGCGCACCGAGCTGCTGAGCGTGATCAGCGATCCCAACGTCGCCTACCTATTGATGATCATGGGGTTCTACGGACTGGTCTTCGAGCTGTTCAACCCCGGCATGCTGGTGCCCGGGGTGGTCGGCGGCATCAGCCTGCTGCTGGCGCTGTTCGCTTTCCAGGTGCTGCCGATCAACTACGCCGGGATGGGATTGATCCTGCTCGGGCTGGCACTGATCGTCGGCGAGGCGATGATGCCCAGCTTCGGGGTGCTGGGAATCGGTGGCATCGTTGCTTTCGTGGCGGGCTCGGTGATGCTTATGGACGATCGCAATCTGGCCGTATCGCTGCCGATGATCGGCGGCGTGGCGCTGGTCGCCACGGGATTCATGCTCTGGGTGATGCTGCGTTTCGTGCATCTGCGGCGACGTCCGCCCCGTGCCGGGCAGCACGAGCTGATCGGCGCGCAGGCCATCGCGCTGGACGATTTTGAAGAGCGAGGGCTCGACGAGCGCGGGCCGGCGAGCGGCCACGTGCGGTTGCGCGGCGAGCGCTGGCGCGCACACAGCGATAGCCCGGTACGTGCCGGCCAACGGCTGCGCGTGACGGCGGTCGATGGCCTGACCGTCGAGGTCGCTCCCGAATCCGATCCATCCACGCCGGACGTATCCACGCCGGACGTCTCCACGCCGGAGACTCATCCACGGCCGAATCCAGGAGGTCCATTATGATGCTTTCCTATCTCGTGCCGATCGTGCTGTTGATCCTGCTGATCGCGGCGTCGATTCGCATTCTTCCCGAGTACAAGCGCGGGGTGGTGTTCTTCCTCGGTCGTTTCCAGGCGGTCAAGGGTCCGGGACTGTTCCTGATCATTCCGGTGATCCAGAAGATGCAGGTGGTCGATCTGCGGCTGGTCACCCTCGACGTGCCCGAGCAGGACGTGATCTCCCAGGACAACGTCACCGTGCGCGTCAACGCGGTACTGTACTTTCGCGTCGTCGATCCCGAGAAAGCGATCATCCAGGTCGAGCACTTCGCCACCGCCACCAGCCAACTGGCCCAGACCACGCTGCGCTCGGTGCTCGGCAAGCACGATCTCGACGAGATGCTTTCCGAACGCGACCGGCTCAACGATGACATCCAGGAGATTCTCGACGTCCAGACCGAGAGCTGGGGGATCAAGGTCGTCAACGTCGAGATCAAGCACGTCGATCTCGACGAGAGCATGATCCGCGCCATCGCCCGCCAGGCCGAGGCCGAGCGCGAGCGGCGCGCCAAGGTGATTCACGCCGAGGGCGAACTGCAGGCCTCGCAGAAGCTGCTCGAGGCGGCCAACGTGATGTCGGGCAACCCCGCGGCGCTGCAGTTGCGCTATTTGCAGACGATGAGCGACATGAGCGCCAAGAACGCCTCGACGATCGTTTTCCCGCTACCGCTGGACGTCATGGAGGCGTTTCGCGCGATGCGTGGCGGCCCACGCCCGGCCGACGACCCGGCAACGCCCACGCCGCCGTCCGGCGGCTGAGCGTCGCCGCGCGCACCGATCAGCGCCGGTAGACGCGCTGCATGGCCTCCTCGCTGAACGCACGCCCGTAGCGGCGCAGGGCGTACAGGTACATGGCCAGCCCGAACACCATCCAGCCGCCGAATACCAGCCATTCGATCGCGGTCAGCGCCGAGGGGCTGCCGGGCAGGTACAGGCAGGCCATGGCGAAGGACAGCACCACGGCGAGGCCGCCCACCAGTTTGCCGTTGGCGACGCGGAACGGGCGCTCCATCTGCGGCTCGCGCGAGCGCAGCACCATGAACGACAGCGCCACGAACAGGTAGGCGATCACGATGCCCAAGCCCCCGGCGTCGACCAGCCAGACCAGCGCCGGGCGGCCCAGGAAGGGGGCGATGCTCGACAGCACGCCGATCATCACGATGGCATTGGCGGGGGTCTTGTAGGTCGGGTGCAGCTTGCCGAGGAAAGCCGGCAGCATGCCCGCGTCGGCCAGCGCGTAGATCGCCCGCGAACCCCCGATGTAGAAGGCGTTCCAGCTGGTGATGATCCCGGCGATGCCCGCCAGGATCATCAGCTTGCTGCCCCATGGGCTGGCTAAGACCGCGGCCATGGCGTCCGGCACGCTCAACGAGCTGCCGGTGAGCGCCGCCTGGTCGAGCATCAGGCTGGTGCCGAGGATGATCAGCGAGTACCAGGCCACCGCCATCAATACCGAGATGATCAACACCTTGCCGATGTCGCGAAACGGCAGGTCGATCTCCTCGGCGGCCTGGGGAATCACGTCGAAGCCGACGAACAGGAAAGGCACCATCACCAGCACGGCCATGATGCCGCCGACCAGCCCACCGCTGGCTCCGTGATTGAACAGTGGGGTCATGTTGACGCCGTCGCCGGCGAACAGCGCGCCGGTTATGAACAGCACCCCGACGACCAGGATCAGGCCGGTGACCAGCTTCTGGACCAGCGCCGCCGTGCTGATGCCGAGATAATTGATGGCCATCATCACCAGCGAGCCGATCACGCCCACCGCCACCCAACTGGCCTTGACGTCCCAGCCAGCGACGGTCCACAGCTGGCCGACGGCATAGCCGGGAAACAGCTGTTCGAAGACGGTGGGCAGCGCCACCGCTTCGAACGACACCACGCTGACATAGCCCAGCACGATGCTCCAGGTGCACACGAACGACGGGAAGTGGCCCAGCGCGCGGTAACTGTAGACGTGCTCGCCGCCGACCTTGGGCATCGCCGCGGCGAGTTCGGCGTAGGTCAGGCCGACCAGCAGCACGGCGATGCCGCCGAGGATGAAGGCGAAAATGGCGCCGACGCTGCCGGCGTTGAGGATGGCGGTACCGGTGAGGACGATCCAGCCCCAGCCGATCATCGCGCCGAAAGCCAGGGCCAGTACGTCGCCACGCGCGAGTACGCGAACCAGGTTGTGGTCGTGGGTGGTCTCGTTCATGAATCTTCCAGTCGTGTGATCGATGTCGTCTTGGCGATCCCGCCACGAATGGCGTGGCGAGCCCTACCATCAAAATAGCAGCGAAGCGGCCGGCCGCTGCACGGAGTACGCCATCGCATCAGGCGCGGTGAACCGGCGGCGTCCGTATCGTCGTCGGCCGGCCTTGCCTCGCCGGGTGAATGCGGTCAGGCTGGCCGCTACTGGGCCGGTCGCTTCAGCGAGGTCGTGTTGGTTTCCTCATCCTGGTTTTCATCGCTCGGCCTGCGTCAGCGCGGCCTGTTGCTGACGGCGGCGGGGCCGCTGATCATTTCCCCCGATGCCCTGCTGGTCAAGCTGATCGGCATGGCCGACAGCCAGGCGCTGCTGTGGCGCGGGCTGCTGACCGCGCTGGGCTTCGCGGCGATCCTGTGGCTGCGCTGCGGGCGCGGTAGCTGCCCGGCGATGCGCCGCTGCGGCTGGACCGGGGTCGGGGTGGCGGCGTTGTTCGGCCTCTCCAACGCCGGCTTCGTGCTCGGCAATCACTACACCAAGGGCGGCAACGTGCTGATGATCCTCGCCGGCACGCCATTGATCGCCGCGCTGCTGTCGCGGATGTTCCTGCACGAACGCCTGCCGCTGCGCACCTGGCTGGCGATCGGCCTGTGCCTGGTCGGCACCTCGCTGATCGTCTTCGACGACGCCGGGCCGGGTTCCTGGCTGGGCAACGCCTTCGCGGTGCTCTCGGCCCTGGCGATGGCCTCGAACTTCACGCTGTGCCGCACTCGCCCCGGAATCGACATGACGCCGATGCTGGTGCTCTCGGGGCTGCTCGTCGCCGGAGCGGCGTGGCTGGTGGGGCTGGCCACCGGCGACGGCATGATCGTGCCTTCGGCAACCCAGGCCGGCTACCTGGCGCTGCTGTGCCTGGTGCTGTTGCCGCTGGGCTTCACGCTGATCCAGCGCGGCCCGCTCTACCTGCCGGCGGCCGATGTCAGCTTGTTGATGCTGCTGGAGACCGTTACCGGCACATTGTGGGTTTGGTGGCTGCTCGGTGAGACTCCCGCGCCGTTGGCCTTCGTCGGCGGCGCGCTGGTATTGGGTACGTTGGTAATCAAGGCCCTGCTCGACCGCCATCGCGAGCGGCCTGCGGCCGGCCGGGGTGAAGCGGCTGGCGAGAACTGCTAGAATCCGCCACTCGCTGCCGATGGCCTCTAGACCAAGGTCGCAGTCTGTCGGCGGTCACCTGAACACATTCCGGCTCATAACCACTGGATCGATACGGCCATGCCCTCGATTGCCGCGAGCAGTCCACCCTAGCGCAACCGCCTGCCTTCCCGCTGTGCGACGTGAGTGTGTCCGTCATTCTCCGCTCGCCGCCTTGCTATACCCGACACTCAGTGTAGAGACCATCGCCTCTCATGGACCGGCCGGCTCAGGGCCGCGTTATTGCGCGCTGCGTCTCCGACTACAACGGATTCGAGAATGATTCGCTCCCTTCGACAGACCTGGTTTTCAAATATCAAGAATGACGCGCTGGCGGGCCTCGTCGTCGCCATGGCGCTGATTCCCGAGGCGATCGCCTTCTCGATAATCGCCGGCGTCGACCCCAAGGTCGGCCTCTACGCCGCGTTCTGCATCGCCGTGATCACCGCCTTCGCCGGCGGCCGGCCGGGGATGATCTCGGCGGCCACCGGGGCCATGGCGCTATTGATGGTCACTCTGGTCCGCGAGCATGGTCTCGAGTACCTGCTCGCCGCGACGCTTTTGACGGGCGTCTTGCAGATCGTTGCCGGCTACCTGCGCCTGGGCGAGCTGATGCGCTTCGTCTCGCGCTCGGTGGTCACCGGCTTCGTCAACGCCCTGGCGATCCTGATCTTCATGGCCCAACTGCCCGAGCTTACCGGCGTCACCTGGCACGTCTATGCGATGACCGCCGCGGGGCTGGGTATCATCTACCTGTTCCCGCTGCTGCCGAAGATCGGCAATACCGTGCCCTCGCCGCTGGTGTGCATCGTCGTGCTGACCATCGTCTACATGGCCAGTGGCATGGACATCCGCACCGTCGGCGACATGGGCGAGCTGCCCGATACGTTGCCGGTGTTCCTGTGGCCCGACGTGCCGCTGACCCTCGAGACGCTGACGATCATCTTCCCCTACGCGATCATGATGTGCGTGGTCGGCCTGCTCGAGTCGATGATGACCGCGACCATCGTCGACGAGCTGACCGACACCCCCAGCGACAAGAACCGCGAATGCAAGGGGCAGGGCATCGCCAACATCGGAGCCGGCCTGGTAGGCGGCATGGCCGGCTGCGCGATGATTGGCCAGTCGGTGATCAATATAAAATCCGGCGGGCGCAGCCGGCTGTCGACGCTGATCGCCGGCGTCGGGCTGCTGATACTGGTGGTGTTCCTCAGCGACTGGGTGTCGCAGATTCCCATGGCGGCGCTGGTGGCGGTAATGATCATGGTCTCCATCGGCACCTTCAGCTGGGAATCGTTGCGCGATCTGAAAAAACACCCGCTGAGCACCAACATCGTCATGCTGGCCACCGTGGCCGTGGTGGTCGCCACCCACAACCTGGCGATCGGCGTGTTCGTCGGGGTGCTGCTGGCCTCGCTGTTCTTCGCCAACAAGGTCGGCCGGGTGCTGTATGTCGGCAGCGAGACGAGCGACGACGGGCGCGCCCGGCATTATCGGGTCGTCGGCCAGGTATTCTTCACCTCGGCGGATCGCTTCATCGATGCCTTCGATTTCAAGGAAACTGTCGAGCGGGTGCGCATCGACCTGTCGCGTGCGCATTTCTGGGACATCACCGCCGTCGGCGCATTGGACAAGGTGGTGATCAAGTTCCGCCGCGAGGGGACCGAGGTCGAGGTCATCGGGCTCAACGAGGCGAGCGCGACCATCGTCGATCGCTTCGCCATCCACGACAAGCCCGACGCCGTCGAGCAACTGATGAGCGGCCACTGATCGCCCGCCTCATCGCCGGCGTGGCTATCCACGGCGCGCCGGATGGGTTAGAAACGAGACAAACGGACAGCAAGGAGAGCGCGATGAGCGAGCAAGTCATGGCCTGTATCGACGGCTCCGGCTATACGCCGGCAGTCTGCGACTACGCGGTGTGGGCCAGTCAGCGATTGGCCGCGCCACTGGTGTTCATCCACGTCTTGGACAACCACCCGCCGCCGCAGACCGGCAATCTATCCGGCAACATCGGTCTGGGCAGTCGCGAGCACCTGCTCGACGAACTCGCCGAGCTCGACGAGCGGCGCGCCAAGATCGCCCAGCAGCAGGGCCGCCTGATGCTCGACGAAGCCCGGCAGCGCGCCCAGGAGGAAGGCGTCGCCGAGCCCGGGGTTCGTCAGCGCAATGGTGAGTTGGTCGAGACGCTGAGCGAACTCAACGACGACATCCGGCTACTGGTGATGGGCAAGCGCGGCGAATCGGCGCATCGAGCCAGCGAGCACGTGGGCTCGAACCTCGAGCGGGTGGTGCGGGCGATGCACCGGCCGATCCTGATGGTGCCCGAGCGCTATCGCAAACCCGAGCGGGTGATGATCGCCTTCGATGGCAGCAAGACCACCCGCAAGGGCGTGCAGATGATCGCCGACAGCCCCTTGTTCAAGGGCTTGGCCTGCCATGTGGTCATGGTCGGTGCGGACATTTCCGATGTCCAGACTCAGCTCGACTGGGCGCTCGATACCCTCAACAACGCCGGGATCAAGGCTCATGGCGAGTGTCGCGCCGGCGAAGTGGAGGCGAGCCTGCACGAATACCAGCACGACAACGACATCGACCTGCTGGTGATGGGCGCCTACGGTCACTCGCGAATCCGCCAGTTGCTGGTCGGCAGTACCACCACGGCGATGCTGCGCAACGCCGACATCCCGCTGCTGCTGCTACGTTGAACACCCGGGGATGCGTACCGTCATAAACCCATTAAAGGAGTTAGCGCATGATCCAGCGTCACGATACCAAGACCCGCATGAGCCGGGCAGTCATTCACAATGGCGTCGCCTACCTGTGCGGTCAGGTGGCCGGTCCCGAGGCGCGCCACGGCGACATCACCGAGCAGACCGAGAGCATGCTGGCGCGTGTCGATGAATTGCTCGCCGAGGTCGGATCGGACCGCCGGCATCTATTGTCGGCGACGATCTACCTGAAGGACGGCGCCGACTTCGAAGCCATGAACGCGGTCTGGGATGGCTGGGTCGCCGAGGGTCACGCCCCGGCGCGCACCTGCGTGACCGCGGCGATGCCGGCCGACGAGTTGCGCGTGGAGATCACCGTGACCGCGGCGATCAAGGCCGAACGGACGGAGCCGACGCCGCAGACCCGGCTGTACTGAGCGGCCGGGCCACGCCTGGCTACAGCGCGCTGTAGTCGGCGACCGCCGGCGGCGACGGCTGGAACTGCAGCAGGGGCGCCAAGCGTTCCGCCTGTACCTCGCCGACCCGGCACAGCTGGTCGGCGATCTCGGCGTACTGGCGCAGGATCGGCTCGATCAGGCGATACTGGGCGGAGTCGTTGCGAGCCTCGTCGGCGGTGTCGGCGAGCCACTCGAAGAGCCGCGCCAGGCGGTGGTAGTTGGGGTCGCCGCGCCCGGTATTGCCGCGTAGCGCATCGAGCCCCAGGCAGCGCTGCACGCTGCGCTTGTTGGGATCGAGGCTGTCCTTGGCGAGCAGCATCTCGGCCTGATGGACGAAGCGCTCCATCAACTGGGCGGTCTCGAGGCTGCGCTGCTGGCGTTGCTGGCCGGCCAGGCTCTCGATCAGCGTCTGCTGCTGGTGACGCTGCTGGGCGATGATCACCACCAGCAGCACGACCAGGCCCATGGCGGCGATCAGCGCCAGGCCATAGACCCCGAATAGCGCCAGGGTGTCCGGCGCCAGCGGCCAGCCCGGTGCGCTGGCGACGATGCCCAGCCCGCCCAGCAATAACGTAGCGATTACCACGAAAACGATCAGCGTTGTCACACCCGGCTCCCGGCTCCGGCGAGGGGGAATTCACCTCATCCCTGGCAGTTATCGGCCGCGCGGGTGAAAACTTGACGACGTCGCTCGTCGCTGGACAGCCGCGTCAGCACAGCCCGCCGTTGACGGCCAGCGTCTGGCGGGTGATGTAACCGGCATCGGGGCCGCACAGGAAACTCACCGCGCCGGCCACCTCGTCGGCGTTGCCCAGGCGCTGCATGGGAATCGCCCGGCGCGCCTCGGCGAAATCGCCGTCGGCGGTCATGTCGCTGTCGATCAATCCCGGGGCCACGCAATTGACGGTGATGCGGCGCTTGGCGAGCTCCACGGCCAGCGCCTTGACCGCGCCGATCAGGCCGGCCTTGGCGGCGCTGTAGTTGACCTGGCCGCGGTTGCCGATCAGCCCCGAGACCGACGACATCACCACGATGCGCCCCGGCGCGCGGCGGCGAATCATCGGCATCACCAGCGGCTTCACCACGTTGTAGAAGCCGTCGAGACTGGTATCGAGCACGCTGTCCCAGGCCTCGTCGGTCAGCGCCGGAAAGGCGCCGTCGGCGGTGATGCCGGCGTTGCAGACCACGCCGTAGTAGGCGCCGTGCTCGGCGATGTCGGCCTCGAGATTGGCCCGCGCCTTGGCGCGCTCGGTGACGTCGAAGCACAGCACACGGGCCCGGCGGCCCAACTGGCGGATCTCCTCGGCTACCGCCGTGGCATCCTCGACCCGGCTGCGGCAGTGCAGCACCACATCGAAGCCATCCCGCGCCAGGCGCAGGGCGATCGCCCGGCCGATGCCGCGGCTCGAGCCGGTTACCAGGATTGTCTCGGCGGCGGATGCAGGGGGGTCATGGGGCATGGGCGGTGTCGTTGTGTGGCGGTTGATAGATGGTTAACCGGCCTTCGGCCAGCGCCGCGGCGCTCGCCTCGTCCGCCGCGGCGATCTCGCCGCTGAACTGGCCGAGGCCGTTGTCGGCGACGAAATCGCAGCGGATGCGCACCTCGAACGACTCGCCGATCGGGAAATGCGCCTGGTGGCTGACGAACTTGCGACAACCCACCAGAAAACCCACCGCCGGCGCCTGGCCGCGTTGCGCGGCATGCCAGCCGGCCCAGGCCGCGACCGCCTGGGCCAACCACTCGACGCCCACCCAGGCGGGGATGCCCTGGGCAGACGCCCCGGCGGCCTCGACGAACAGACCGTCGGCGCGGGGCGTGAGTCGTGCGGTGAGACCGTGCTCGTCGGCGGCGATCAGCGTGTCGAGCAGGCACATGCCCGAGCGGTGCGGCACGAACTCGGCGATGGGTCGGGGCAGGGCGCGGGCCTGGTCGGGGGGCGAGGCGTGCGACATCTCAGTCCTCCCGGCTCAGCAGCAAACTGGCGTTGTTGCCGCCGAAGGCGAAGGAGTTGCTCAGCGCATGGCGCGGCGCCCGGACGGGCATGTCGTCGTCAACCAGCGCCAGCGGCGCCAGCTCGGGATCGTAGACGCCGTCGTAGACATGGCGCGGCAGACGTCCGTACTCCAGGGCCAGCCAGCAGAATGCCGCTTCCAGTGTGCCGGCGGCGCCCAGGGTGTGGCCGGTCAGCGCCTTGGTCGAACTGCATGGTGGCGAATCGACGAACAGCGCGCTGACCGCCAGCGCCTCCATGCGATCGTTGTGCGGCGTGCCGGTGCCATGCAGGTTGAGATAATCGACCTGATGCGGGTCGAGACCGGCCTGGGCGAGCGCGCCGCGCATCGCCGCCAGCGCGCCGCTGCCGTCGGGACGCGGCGCCGAGATGTGGTAGGCGTCGGAGCTCTCGCCGACCCCGGCGAGCTGGATGCCGCCGGGCTCGGCGGTGACCAGGAACAGCGCCGCCGCCTCGCCGAGGTTGATGCCATCGCGATGGGCTGAAAACGGCAAGCAAGGGCGCTCGCTGACCGCCTCGAGGCTGGCGAAGCCATTGACGGTCAGCCGGCACAGGCTGTCGGCGCCGCCGGCGATCACCGCGTCGCACTCGCCGGAAAGCAGCAGCCGGCGGGCGCTGGCCAGCGACCGGGCGCTCGAACTGCAGGCAGTGGATAGCGCGTACACCGGGCCGGCGATGCCCAGCCGCTCGGCGACGAAACGCGCCGGCGCGCCGAGTTCCTGGCGGGCATAGCGGAAATCATCGGGCAGCGGTGCCTCGCGTCCGGCGGCCGCCAGCGCCGCCTCGGTCTCGCCGATCCCCGAGGTACTGGTACCGATCACCACGCCGATGCGCTCGCGGGGATAGCGCGCCAGCACCGCATCGAGACTCTCGTCGAGCCGTTCGCCAAGCCGCTCGAGAGCCCGCGCCAGCAGCCGGTTGTTGCGACTGACGTGGTCGGCAGGCCAGCCGCCGGTGTCGGCCAGCGGCGTCTCGACCCGGCCCAGCGGCAGCGCCCGCCCCGGAGTGAAGGCGTCGCTGATGCTGAGCCCGCGGCGGCCGGCGAACAGCGCCTCGGCGATGGTCCGGTTGTCGTCGCCGAGGCTGCACACCACGCCGGGTGGCGAGAGTCGGCAGGGCGTTCGGCGGGGCGCGGCGTCGCTCATGGGGAATCCTTCAGCGGGGTGATACGTAAACGGTACTGGCCCTGACGATCGTCGAGCAATACCGGCTCGCGCTTGCCGGCCTGGCTGTCGGCGGGGCTGATACGGGCGATCAACTGGCCGCGATGGCTGATCTCGCGGGCCCCTTCGCTCAGCGTCAGTCGCCACGAGGTACCGGCGAACGCTTCGCGCAGCGCCGCGGCGGGCCACAGACACCATTGCAGCCGCGCCGCCAGCCACTCGGCCGGGGGCAGGCGCTGCTCGATCTCGGCGAGCGGCACGTCGCCGGCGACGTAACGGCTGCCGTCGTCGTCATCGACCAGTGTCACCAGGCGCTGGCCGTAGGGGGTCAGCAGCGCCGCACGCAGCGCAGTGCCATCGAGGCGGATCAGCGCGATCAGCGTCTGGGCCTCGCGGCGGTCATCGCGCTCGAAGCTCAGTTGGCGCTTGAGCATCGTCGGTTCGGCGAGCGCCGGCTGGTTTGGTGCGGGCGGCAGCGGCGGGGTCAGCGAGCAGGCGGCGAGCAGCGCCAGCAGCAGGGCGGCGACGAACAGTCGGGGGCCGGCGGGGGAATGCATTTCAGCGTACCGCCGCGGATGAAGTGCCGCCCGGTGCAGCAACATGACCGCATAGCTCGGCGAGCACGTCGAGGCGGCGCCGTGCGCGGCTGACGAAGGGGTTGTCCCGGTCCCAGGCGTAGCCGGCGAGCACCGCGCTGATCATCCGCCGCAGGTCGGCGGGCGGGTCGCGGTGGAAGATGATCGACTGCAAGCGGCCGTCGTACCAGGCCTCGACGAAGGCGCGGAAGGTCGCCACCCCGTCGCGCAGGGGGCGTTCGAACTCGGCGTCCCAGTCGGGCGCCTCGCCGGCGAGCTGGCGGACGACCAGCGGCGCGGCCATGTCCGCCGAGCGCAGCGCGATGGTCACTCCCGAGGAGAATACCGGATCGAGAAACTCGCCGGCGTTGCCGAGTAGTGCGTAGCCCGGGCCGTGCAGGCGCTTTACGTCGGCCGAATAGCCCTTGAGCGCATTGACCGGGCGCAGCGGCTCGGCACCGGCGAGCAATTCGGCGAAGCGCGGCTCGGCGTCGACCAGCGCCCCCCAGCGGCCGGCCGGATCGGGCCCTGCGGCTTCCAGGGTGGCGATATCGCCGACCACGCCGACCGAGGCGCGGCCGCGTCGGAAGGGGATCAGCCAGTACCAGATCGCGGCATTTTCGGGATGCACGCCGATCAGGATCTTCTCGCGGTCCATCGCCGAGAAATCGCCGGCGACGTGGGTGAACAGCGCCATGCGCGATTCGAGCCGGGCGTCGCGTTCGAGCTCGAGCTGGCGGGCGAGCACCCGGCCATAACCGCTGGCATCGAGCACGAAGCGGGCCGTCAGCGTGCGGGTGGTTCCTGCCGCGTCGCACACTTCGAGTTGCGGGCGTTGCGCATCGGCGATGAAACGGGTCACCTGGGTGCCGAACTCGACCGTGGCGCCGTAACCCCGGGCGGCCTCGATCAGCCGCTGGTCGAAATCGGCGCGCTCGACCTGATAGGTCGTCGCCCAGCCGGGGCTGAACTTGTCGCGGAAGTCGATCGCCGTGTCGACGCCGCGGCGGGTGAAGGCGGCGCCGTTCTTGGGCTGATAGCCGCCGGCTTCGACGGCGGGCAACAGTCCGGCGCTGTCGAGGTGGGCCATGCACTGCGGCAGCAGGCTCTCGCCGATCGAGAAGCGCGGGAAATGCTCGCGCTCGATGACCCGCACGCTGAGTCCGTCGCGAACCAGGCGCGCCGCCGCGGCGGCACCGGCCGGCCCGGCGCCGATCACGATCACATCTGAGTCGAATGCGTGTTGACTAGTCATGCGCGCTCTCCTGTCGCGTCGTCGCGTCCGCCGGGCGGACCCAGGGCACCAGCAGCCAGACCAGCGTCAGGCCGATCAGGCAGGTCAGGCCCAGATGATGCAGCGCCGGGGTGGCGCTGAAGGCCAACAGGCCGAAGGCCAGCACGCTGGTCAGCGTCGACAGCGTGATCGCCAGCCAGGTGGCCGGACGGCGGGCGTGTTCGGCGCTGAAGATGCCGGCATCTAGGCCGATCCCCAGTACCAATAGCATACCCAGTTGGCTGAACACATTCAGCGCCGTGCCGGTGATCGCGAACAGCGTGAGCACACCGAGCAGCGCGCCCAGCGCCGGCGCCGCGACCCGCCAGGCGCGGGCGCGATAACGCCAGGCCAGTACCAGCATGAGCCCCGCCAGCGCGGCGGCCACCCAGCCGGCGATATGACGGCGCAGCTCGCCGAGCAGCGCCGACAAACGGGCGACGCGGTCGACGTACTCGACGTTGTCGTCGCCTGCGGCCAGCCGCTGCAGTGCGGCGATTTCGCCGGGGGCATCGACGCCGCTCAGTACCAGCGTCGCCGCCAGCGTGCCCGCCTGTTCGCCGTCCTCTGCGTCCGAGTGCCCCAGCCACAGGCGGCGGTCGCGCTCGCCGGCGGGCATCGCCAGCCAGTCGGCGACGCGCAGCAGCGGCACCTCATCGAGCGTGGCCCGGGCGCGGGTCAGCGTCTCCGGCGGCAGCCCGGCGCGCGTTACCAGCGTTTCCAGCGGTTCGTCGTAGAGCCGGCGCACCCGCTCGAGATTGGCCTGCTGCTCGGCCGGTGGGGGCACGCGTTCGGCGAGGTTGTCGTAGTCGATCGCCAGGCCGGCAGCGATCCGCGTATCCAGCGCGTCGCCCAGTGCGTCCAGGCGTTCGAGCAGCGCGGCCTCGTCGTCGGCGCGCACCAGCAGGTAGTGGCTGCCGGTATCGCTGCCCAGCAGCGACTGGACCTGGCGCTCCTCGGCGAGTCGCTGCGGCGACGACGGGTTGAGCAGGCGCAGGCTGTCGTCGACCTCGAAGCGTCCGGCGACGATCGCCAGCATCACCGCGACCCCGGCCAGCGCCACCCACGGCGACAGCCGCCGGCGCGGCGTGGTGACGCGCCACAAGAGTTCGGCCAACCGCGCGGTAGCGGGATGCGCCGGCAGGCGCAGGCGCGGCAGCCACAGCACCACGCATAGCCAGGCGCCGGTCAGCCCGAGTGCGGCGAAGATCGCCATCTGGCGCAGCCCGGGCAGCGGCGTCAGCGCCTGGGCGAGATAGGCCACCAGGCTCGAGGCGAGCCCCAGCGCGAGCCCAGGCAGCAGGGGGCGCAGCCGGAAGCGCGGGCCGCGAATCGCGCGGTCGCTCTGCAGATGCAGGGCGTAGTCGATGGCCACGCCGATCAGGCTGGCGCCGAACGCCAGTGTCAGCAGGTGCAGGCGGCCGAACAGTGCCAGGGTCAGCGGCAGGGCGAACAATAGCCCGCCGGCCAGCGGTAGCAGCAGCGCCGCCAATGTGCGCGGCGAACGGAACACCACCAGCAGGATCGCGATCAGCCCGGTGAAGGCGCCGAGGCCGATGGTGGTGATCTCGTGGCGCGCCTGGCGGGCGCCGGCGGCGGCGTGGAAGATCAGCCCCGAATGCAGGAGCTCGGCCTGCGGGTGGGCACGCTCGAACGCCGCCAGTTGCTCGCTGAGCGCCTGCTGGGTCGGCAGCGCGTAAGGACTGCCCGCCAGCTGACCGATCAACAGCGCCCGGCGCGTGCCGGTGTCGTCGCGCACCGTCAAAAGGCCCTGCCAGGCCTCGATGCGTCCGCCATCCTGGGCGTTCAGCCAGCGCTCGAGCAGGCCGAACGGGTCGCGCACCGGCTGCGGCGAGCCCAGCGGCGAGAACAGCCGCTCGAGGGCGGCCTCGACCAGCGTGGCGCCGCCGTCGGCATCGATCGAGGCCTTGAGATCTGGCGTCAGCAGCCGGTAGCGATAGGCGCCGAGCGTCTTGCTGGGGTCGGCGTCGGCGAGATCGACATCGCGCCAGTCGAGGCGGGCGAGATCGGGAAGTTCATTCAAGCGCTCGGCCAGCGCGGCGCTGGCCTCGGGCAGATCGTCGGCGGCGAGCAGCAGCACGAAACGATTCTCGAAGGTCTGGCCGAGCTGCGCGGAGGCCCGCTCGATCAGCGGTGCCTGGCGATCCTCGGGCAGCAGCGCGGTGAGCCGGGTGTCGCTGGGCAGCCCGTCGCGCAACTGCCAGGCCAGCAGCAGCGCGCAGCCAGCGAGGATTGCTGCCCATAGCCAGGCCAAGGGGCGCGAACAAAGCCATGCCAGGCGGCGATGCGGCTCACTCGCCATCCGCGCTCTCGGCGGACGTCGTTTCGCCCGCATCGAGCGGGCGCTGGTCGCTGAAGGCCACGTCGAGGGTGTCGTCGTTGGCGGCTTGCAGGCGAAGCGTTTCCAGGTAGCGGCCGCCGGCGAGGTGGATGCTTTTGAGGCGCTCGCGAATGGCCTGCTGGCGCGGTACCAGCTCGACGCGCCAGGCCTCGGCGTCGCCGGCGAGGGTGATCTTAAAGCGCTGCTCGAGCGCGCGCCAGTCGCCGTCGAGCAGGCTCAACAGCAGCTCGGCGGCCTGCTGGCGGCGACGATCGTCGTTGTCATTGGCCCCGCTGTCAGCCGTCCCATCGAGGCTTGCGGCATCCTGCGGCGTGAACACCAGGCGCTTGTCGACCGGCGTCTCCAGCGTCCACACCACCCGGGCGTCGCGTTCGTAGCGAAAGTGCCCGCGGCTGACCAGCTCGGTGTCGAGATCGGCCAGATAGCGCGTCTGCTCGAAACGCCCGGCGATATCCGGGGTCGCCGCGAGCCGTGCCTGCAGAGCCTCCAGGTCGAAGGCCAGCGCCGGGAGGCTCCACAGCAATAGTAGTAGTAGGCTCGAGATTCGCATCACAGGCTCCTTAGAGAGTGTTTACAAAAGGGCTGCGCTCGACAATACGGCGTTAAAATCATCCTCAATATGCTCACTTAACCCCATGTAAACTCCGCTATTTCGTCTGAGTTTGCCTTGTCTTGCCTTCGCTCGCCTGTTTTTGTAAAACACCCTCTTGCTTACTGGTACAGCGGCTCGGCGAGCGTTTCGAGTTCGGCGCACAGCCGGCGCAGGTCGCTGTCCAGCGCGCGATCCTCGCCGAGCGGGGCGATGCGCGTGCGGCATTCGGCGACGAAGCCGGCGAGCGCCGGCGGCGGGGACCCGGCGGTGGTCTGTCGCAGCTCGACGCCCTGGCAGGCGGCGTGCAGTACTCCGGCGGCGACCTGCTCGGCGAGGGTCAGCACGCGCAGCGCGTCGCGGGCGGCGATGGTACCCATGCTCACCTTGTCCTGGTTGTGACTTTCGGTGGAGCGCGAGAACACGCTGGCCGGCAGGGTGTGCTTGAGCGCCTCGGCGGTCCACGCCGAGACGCCGATCTGCAACGCCTTGTAGCCGTGGTTGAGCGGCGCGCGCTCGGCGCTGGCGCCGCTCAGGTTGGCTGGCAGGCCATGGTTGTAGCGTTCGTCGACCAATAGCGCGAGCTGGCGATCGAGCAGGTCGGCGATGTTGGCGATCAGGGTCTTCAGCGAATCCATGGCGAAGGCGATATGGCCGCCGTAGAAGTGCCCGCCGTGCATCACCGATTCGCCGAGCGGGTCGATCAGCGGATTGTCGTTGGCGCTGTTGAGTTCGCCCTCGATGAAGCCGCGCAGCCAGTCGAGGCTGTCCTCGAGCACGCCGATCACGTGCGGCGCGCAGCGCGTCGAATAGCGATCCTGCAGGCGCGAGGCGTTGCGTGGCGGCTGCGCGTCCTGGGTGGCCAGGTCGGCACGCAGCCGCGCGGCGCAGCGTTGCTGACCGGGATGTGGTTTGGCGGCGAACAGCGTGGCATCGAAGTGATAGGGGTTGCCGGCCAGCGCCCAGACATTGAGTGCCGTCAAGCGCGTGGCGAGCCTTGAGAGGCGCTCGCCGCGGGCATACGCCTGGCAGGCCAGCGCGGTCATCACCGCGGTGCCGTTCATCAGCGCCAGGCCCTCCTTGGGACGCAGCCGGTAGGGCGCGAGGCCGCGCTCGGCGAGTGCTTCAGCCGCCGCGCGCCGGCGGCCGTTGTCGTAGACTTCGCGCTCGCCGCAAAGCACCGCGGCGAGGTACGACAACGGCGTCAGGTCGCCGCTGGCGCCCACCGAGCCTTCGCTGGGAATCACCGGCATGACGTCGTGATCGAGCAGCCAGACCAGCCGTTCGAGCAGTTCCCAGCTGACCCCCGAGACGCCGCGACACAGCGACACCAGGCGCACCAGCACCACGGCGCGGGCGGCCTCGACGTCGAGCAGCTCGCCGAGACCGCAGCCATGGAAGGTGTAGAGCTGATGAGGCAGTGAGGCGAGTTGCTCGGCGGGCACCGCCCGGGTGCAGGCGTCGCCGTAGCCGGTAGTCACGCCGTAGACCACGCCGTCCTCGGCGAGCAGCCGCTCGAGAAAGGCCGGGCCGGCCTCGATGCGCGCTCGGAACTCGGTGTCGTCGGTCAGGCGCACGCGCCGCTCGCCACGGGCGACGCGGCAGACATCCTCGATGGCCAACGGCGTGCCGTCGAGCATCAGGGTCGGGTTGTCGGAGTTCTCAGCGGTCATCGGCATGCCAGTAGGGGAAGAAGTTGAACCATTGCAGCGGATAGTCGCGGCACTGCTCGCCGAGCCAGCCGACATAGCGCCGCATGGCGGCGTCGCGCCATGCCTCGCGCTCGGCGCGCTTCAGATGAGTGGTGTCGTCGAACGGCTGGAAGCGCACCCGGTGATGGTCGCCCTCGCGCACGCAGCCCAGGGTATAGATCGGACAGCGCAACAGCGTCGCCAGCCAGAACGGGCCCTCGGGAAACGGCGCCGGGGCGCCGAGGAACTCCAGATCGCGGGTCCGGCCGTCATCGGCGAGCGGCACCCGGTCGGCGGCGATCACCACGAAGCCGCCGTCGTTGATGCGTTGCGCCAGGCGCATGGCGGTGGCCGGGGTGATCTCGCTGACCTCGACGATCTCGGGGCCGCGACGCAGCGTGGCGCGCTCCAGCAGGGTGTTGAATTTCTGGGCGTTGCGGGTGTGCATCAGCTGCGAGACGTGGAAATCGTCGCGGGTGTCGCTCATCGCGCTGCAGATTTCCAGATTGCCGTGATGCGAGACCAGCATCAGCCCGCCGCGCCCGCCGGTGATGGCGGCGTCGAGGCAGGCGCGGTCGGCGGCGTCGAGGCGCACGTCGAGCGCCACGCCGCTCCAGGCGTCGACCTTGTCCATCAACGACTGACCGAAGGCCTGGAAATGGCGCAGCACCAGCCGCTGTGGCCAGCGCGGCGGATGCCCGGCGTGCTGCGGCCAGATGCGCATCAGATAGTCGCGCGAGGCGCGCCGCGCCAGCGGGCGGCGGATGAAATAGTAGAGAATCACCCACTGCAGCATGAAGGTGAACGGCAGCCGGCCCAGGCGACGACGGATCCAGACCATGATCCGCATGCCGGCGACGCTGCCCGATTCCTGGATGCGCGCCCAATGGCGGGGCGCGTCTTGCGTAGCACTCACGTGGTCTTCCTCCGGCGTCTCAGGCGGCGTTCGAGCAGTCGCGGCAGGCGGATCAGCATGCCGGCGAACAGCCTGATATGCATCAGCGCCAGCAGGGCGTTGTCGCGGGCCATGGCGAAGTGCGACACGCCATCCAGCGGGTAGTGTACGCGAACCGGCAGATTGATGACCTCGCCGCCGGCCCACAGCCAGCGCACCGGCAGTTCGGTGTCGAACTGCATGCGTTCGCCGCAGCCGTGGGCCGCGACCAGCCGCAGGGTGGCGGCGACGGGAAACAGCTTGGCGCCGCACATGGTATCGCGCAGCGCGAACGACAGGGTGTTCAGCCATACCAGAGCGTGGGTCAGGTAGCGTGCATAGTAACGATGGCGGGGCACGCTGGCGTCGAAGCGCGGGTAGCCGATGCGCAGGCGTTGATCGTCGGCGTCCAGGCCGTGAATGAACGCCGGCAGGTCGGCCGCCTCGTGCTGGCCGTCGGCGTCGACCTGCAGGGCGTGGCTGAAGCCCAGCCGGGCGGCTTCGCGCAGGCCGGCCTTGACCGCCGCGCCCTTGCCGCGATTGACCGGCAGGCGCACCAGGCTGACATCGTCGGCCTCGGCCAGGCACTCGAGCAGCGCCGCGCACTCCACGTCGCTGCCATCGTCGACCAGCAGCAGCGGGACGCCCAGGCAGCGCACGCCCTCGCAGGTCGCGGCGATCGCCCCGGCATGGTTGTAGACGGGGATCAATACGCAGGGACGGGCCGCTTCAGCCATTGCTCGTCTCCTTGTTCGTCGGTGTCGCTGGCGTTGGGGCAAACAGGATTCTGCCGCTGGCGTGACGCCCGCGCGCGCCGTCGACGTTGAAGTTCAGCCATTGCCGGTCATCGCTGGCATCGCCCCGGGCGGTGCGTGGGGCGGCAAGCTCGAGTGTCAGCCGCGCGCGTTCGCCGGGCAGCAGCAGCAGCGGGAACTTGACCCGCTCGAGACCCTGAAAGGGCGCGCCGAGCGCGAACTGCTCGCGGGCCAGCTGGCAGGCCCACTGCACCAGTACCACCCCCGGCACCACCGGCTGGCCGGGAAAGTGGCCGTCGAGGAAGGCCAGCCGTTCGGGAACTTCGAGATCGATGGTGCAGCGTCCCTCGCCATCCTCGACGACGCCCAGCCAGCGCGGCCGACGGCGGTCGTCCATGTCGCCGAACAGGCGCGCGACCAGCGCCGTGGTGAGCTTGCCCTGGGCGTTGCTCGGCCAATGGCCGACGAAGCGCCAGTAACGCGGGATCACCGTGGGCTCGTAGCCGGCCAGCAGCCGCTCGCGCAGGCTGGCGATCAGCGCATGCCGCGTGGTGTGATCGTGGGGCAGCTCGGCCTCGTCGAGGCGCACGATCGCCCCGAGCCGGGTGGCATGCTGGGCCAAGGCCACGGTACGTGCCTCGCGTACTCGCGGGTCGGCGCTGAGCGCGCGATCCATGGCGGTCAGCGAGACCCGCTTGCCACCGACCTTGGCGATGCGGTCGCTACGTCCCAGCAGGCGAAAGCCGTCGCCGCTCGGCTCGATGCGATCGGCCTGACGCTGCCAGTCGCTGGCGTCGACGAACGGTGAGCGTAGCCACAGCTGGCTGGCTGCGTCGGCGCGCACCTCGATCGCCGGCAGGGGCGTCCAGGTCTCGCCGTGATGCTGGTCGCGCCAGGCGATGCCGCCGGTCTCCGAGCTGCCGTAGATTTCCAGCACCGGCGCGTCGAGCAGCGCGCGGGCCCTGGCGCTGGCCTCGGCGGGGAGCGGCGCGCCCGACGAATGAATGTAGGCCAGGCGTGCGCGCACCGCCGACCAGTCGATGCTTTCGGGCAGGCGCTCAAGCGGCGGCGGGGCGCTGATCAGTACCGCCTCGTCGGGGCCTGCGGCGGACTTCTCCGCGGCTTCGAGTGCCGCCAGCCAGGCGTGCAGCGTCTCCGGGTAGCGGCAGGTGGCGTCGGCCAGCGGTGCGCCTTCGCACAGCGGCCGCAGCACGGCGAACAACAGCCCGTAGATGTGCTGATGGCTGACCTGGCTGATTACCAGCCGCCCGCCGAGTGGCCATAACGCCTGATGCGTGGCCAGTTCGGCGTCGAGCTGGGCGAAGCGTTTGTCCAGCCGCTGGGGCTCGCCGCTCGAACCCGAGGTGTACAGCGTCAGCGCGAGCCGCCCGGCGTCGAGCCGGCCCCAGCGCGGCTCACGGCCGGGCGAGTCGGGCGCATGGCCATCGACGACGTCGCCGAGCCGGGCACGGGTCAGGCGATCGGTCGCGGCGAGCGTCTCGGGGCGGTCGTCGGCGGGCAGCAGGGCGCTGTCGCCGCGCTCCCACAGGGCGATCAGCGCGGCGGCGAACTCCAGCGGCGCGCGCGCGTACAGCGACCAGTGCTGGCCGGGCTCGGCGATGGCATCGAGGCAGGCTTGCCAGGCGCCGATGCGCTGCTGAAATTCGCCGAGGGTCACGTCGGGCGTCGCTACGTCGGGCGTCGCTACGCCGGCGCGCCAGCCGATACAGCGTGAAGGGTCATCGGCGCGCCAGGGCGCCGAGAGTAGCGGGGAAGCGGTCATGAGGCGCTCTTCTTCTTGATGCGTTGACGCAGGCACCATTCGCCGGTGAACAGCAGCGCCATCGCGCAATAAGCGATGCCGCCGTTGTAGAGCGTCCACAGGGCGCGGTCGCCATGGATCACCGTGGCCAGGGCGAGGCCGGCGTTGATGGCGAAGAAGCCGCACCAGACCTGGGTCACGCGGCGCGTATAGCGCACCCCGCTCGCGGGAAGATCGGGCTGTTCGCGTCTCGCCAGCCGCTCGATGACGCTGGGTGGGTGTGCCAGCGACCAGCCGAACACGCCGAGCAATGCGAGGTTGACCACCACCGGCCAGAGCAGCACGGTCAGCCTGGCGTGACCGGCCAGCGCCAGTAACAGGGCGGGAATCACTACCACGACGGCCCAGCGCCGATAGCCCGTCGGCAACCGCCAGCAGGCCAACCCGGCCACCAGCGTCAGCAGAACCCAGCCGCCACTGCGCTCGGCGAGCAGCCCCGACAACCAGGGCCAGCCCAGCGCCAGGACGCCGAGCAGCAGGTTGAGCAGGACGGTCGGCCCGGCGGCAGATTTGGTGAGAGGCGTGTTCGTCGCGGCCATCTGTGCGTGCTTCGATGCGAGCTTATCGGCTTGCCTGGTTGGTTACTTGACGCGGCGTTCCTCGACCAGCGCGGCCAGGCTGCGAAGATTGGCGAAATGCCGGCGGGTGTCTTCGCTATCGGCCTCGAGCTGGATGCCGTAGCGCTTCTGCAGGGCCAGACCGAGCTCGAGGGCGTCGATGGAATCCAGCCCCAGCCCCTCGACGAACAGCGGCTCGTCGGGGTCGATGTCATCCGGCGTGACGTCTTCCAGTTCCAGGGTGTCGATGATCAATTGCTTGAGTTCGCGTTCCAGCTCGGTGGTCATCGGTGGGTCCCTCTTCCCATGTGGGGCTGTTGAAATAGTCTTCCAGGTGCCGCGTCAGGTCGCGAGCGGCCTGTTGTGAGGCGTCACCGCCGGCGAGCGGCGCCAAAGGGGCGCCGACCTCGATATGAAAGCATGGGCGGCTCGGCGGCACACGATACCACGCTTCGCCCTTGGTCAGGGTGGCCGGGGCGCAGCGAATGCGTACCGGGGTTATCCAGGCGCCGCTGGCCAGGGCGATCGCCGCCGCGCCGCGCTGTAGTCGCACGGGCTGGCCGGGCAGCGAGCGAGTGCCTTCGGGAAACACCAGCAGCGGACGGCCAGCGGCGAGTGCGCGGCGGGCCGCACCGACCACCGTGCGCGGTTCGCAGGTGGTGATGTAGCCGGCCGCGAGAATCACCCGGCGCAGGATAGGACTATCGGCCAGTTGACCCTTGACGATGCAGCAGGCGTCGGGGGTCGACGCCAGCAGAAACAGCGCGTCGATCAACGAGGGGTGATTGGCCAGCAGCAACCGGCCGGGCATGTCCAGGCGCTCGGTATGATCGATACGTACGTCGATCACGCCGAGCCGGCGCAGCGCGTCGATGAAACCGCGACAAGCCAGGCGCACGAGGCGACGCACGCGGCGCTGGGCGGCATGGGAATCGCGCGAGACAAGCCGAATCGGCGGCGCCAGCAGCCAGCCGATGGTCAGTGCGCAGAGGCCGAACGCGATGAACCCCAGCGCGGTGCCGACACCGCGCCATAGCCGAGACGATCGACAGCGGCCGAGCTTTGCCTGGACGGACATCAGTCGTCGAGCTGCCATGCGAGGCCGCGCCGGAGGCTACGCAGCGGCGCGCCATCGACCAGCCAGTCGATGACGTCGGCCGGTTGCGCAGCGCCGTGCGAGCGTGGATCGGCCGCGGGCGCTGCCGGTACGCTGCGAACACGCCGGCCCCGCTCGGAGGTGAAGGCCAGCGCCACGGCGGCAGTGCCACGGCTGGGCGGAGCGAATTCGGCAAAGCGCGCCGGTACCGGGTCATCGCTGAATACCGCGATGACCTGCGGCGCACCCTCGGCCAGATAACCGCGCACTTCGCTGAACAGTGCGGCGAGTTCGTCGCCGCTGGCGGCCAGCGCCTGTAGCGAGCGGCGATTGCCGCTGGCGATCGAATGCACGCCGAGGATGGCGTTATGCACCGACATGCCAAAGCGCGCCGGCGACAAGGCGTCGCCCTCGGCCAGGGCATAAAGCAGTTCCAGGGTGCGTTCGCCGTCGCCATGGCGGGAGGCGTGGATCAACAGCGCCGTGCCCGCGGGGTCGAGTTCGGCGAGCATGTCGCAGACCGCGCGGCCCAGGGCGTTGAGTCGTCGCCGCAGCATGGCCGGCAGCGACTGCCCGCTGGGCCGTTCGACCGTCGAAAGGCGCGGGTCGCCGGCAGTGGCTCTACTTTGCTGTCCGGGCGGCTGCCAGGCACGCCAGTCGTGAAGAAGAAGCGGGACTGTGGTCATGATGGGATCCTGGTTGCCGGGAGCGTCCGCGTGGCCTATAGGCGCCGACACCCGGATCATACCCTACGCGAGTCGCCGTCGGCAGGCCAACGGGCGTGACGTCGCTCAGGCGAGCACCCCCAGATGCTCGCACAGCAAGACCGTGCCGATGCCGATCAGCGCCATGCCGCCGACGATCTCGGCACGCTGGCCGATCATGCGGCCGAGTACCCGGCCTAGCATGACTCCGCAGGTGACCATGACCAGCGTCGCCAGGCCGATCATCAGCGCGGTGGGGACGATGTTGACGTCGACGAAGGCCAGGCTGATGCCGACCACCAGCGCATCGATGCTGGTCGCCAGGGCGGTAACGGCAAGGCGCAGGAAGGAGTGGCGCGTGGGCTTGCTGGGCTTCTCGACATGCTCTGCAGAAGGGGATAGTCCCTCCTTGATCATGTGCCCGCCGAGCACCAGCAGCAGAGCGAAGGCGATCCAATGGTCCCAGTCTGCAACGTAGCGCGAGGCGGCCAGGCCCATCGACCAGCCGATCAGCGGGGTGCCCCCCTCGATGAGGCCGAAGATCAGCCCGGTGCGCAGGGCTTCGCGAAAGTGCGGACGTTCGAGCGCGGCGCCCTTGCCGATGGCCGCCGCAAAGGCGTCGGTGGACATCGCGAAGGCGAGAAAAACGGTGGAGGCCAAGGTCATTATCATGCGATCCAGGTCGGGCAGGCGTACCAAGGCATGCCGCGCGCGCCCGACCTGATGCGCGTGGCATGCCCTTGGTCTTGCCAACCTGGCGGTTGCCTGCACCACGACATGGCGTCGAGTATGTTGATGCAGGCGCTTCCAGCGCGACGGCGGAAGCCGGCTACTCCCCAAAGGAGACGAGAGCCTAAAGCATTATGCCTTTGGATGGTAGGTAACCCGCCGTAACCGCTCGCGAATGCCGGACGCATGAACCGTCTGGGAGCCTCGCAGGGCGGTAATCGCGCTGCCATTTTGATCTTTCGGGCTCATCGATCGCCGTCTATAGTGATAAGGGTGCTAAACGGATTTAGCGGCCACGGATGGGAGGAGGATTGCCATGACAGCGATCAGGAAGTGGGTCCACAAACACCAGAGTCAGCCTTATATCTTGGAGATTCATCAAGACCGGGCCCGGGACGGGGACTACAGCTTTCGGGTCTCGATGCCCATCGAAGTGAAGCACGACTATTCCTCCTGGCATGTGCCGGGAAGGGAATACCCTAGTGAAGATCAGGCTCACAAGGCCGGTGAACAGTATGCGATGCGCATGATCGAGAGATTGAGAGCGGCATCGCGGGAGTCCTGACCGGTAGCGCCCAGCGCCGGGCAAGCCCTTCTGGCGATCGTGGGTGGCTATCTCAAGCTTCGTGGGGTTCGGACGGCGACATCGCTGCACAGCGATGTCGCCGTTTTCACTTGGCCCGGTGCAGACCCCCTTTTGTGTCAGTTGCGTGCGGCTACTAAAAAGCGTTTCGCCAAGTCATCCTGAGCAAGCGTCCCGTATCTAATGGCTCTTTTCGTACAGGCCGTGTCGGCAATCTCTTACAAGGAAGTACAACATAGATTAAGGGCGACGGACTCGATGGCTGCCACACTGAGTTCAGTGAGCAAGGAAACGCTCATAGCATGGAAGACGAGCACAGGGATGGCTCAGGCCAAGGATGCACGGGCAGGATGCCTGTGGAGGTAGCAAGGAATGCAGCGCTAATAAGCCCGGCCCACGTGGTCGGGCTTTTTTTATAAGCAGATCCAACCGGGGTCGCCTCCCGAGCGCCGCTCCTCCTCTTCCTGCTTACCTAGTGATCGGCCGGTTTGCCCGATACTTTAATTGCTTTCCGGCGAGATACCGCCCAGTCCATCTAACGGCTGCACGGGGCGTCCATCACCACGTCGAAGGAGAGCATTATCCGCCGCCAAGGCCCTGTATGCGTTCGCCTGCACGATAGCTGGCAGTCATACTTTGCTATCTGGCGTTAATCACTTTAATAAGGTGAAGACATTTGCTTGTTTACCATAACTTCTTCCGGTTTTATTTGCTAAACTTTTGTCACAACGTCATTTCCCATGTTCCGAATGTTCGTCCGCTGTTTACGCCACAAGCCTCTGTCGGCCTGACAGGGCGTTTTAATTTGCATTAATCAACGCGTCCTGGCGATCGACACTAGTCATCCTGTAAGTTCTATAATGGGGTGCGGTGCCAAAAGCATAATTCTATAAATATTTATTATGTTGCAATTTTTGACACTTCCATGCATTGACTTTGCCTGAGTAAAAAATATATTAATTAGAAAATTTAAATATTTTTAAAGTGAGTAATTACATGTCCTCATCATTATCGGAACATAACAACCTTGCCTATGCTGTAGAGTCTCTGCTTGTCAAGGAACACTCCGCCTACATCGTGTCAAAATATGAGCCTCAGGCTGTCCCTGCCATCATTAAAGAAGTCGAGATTACCACCGGGAAACTACTTATTGAAACTCAGTTCGATGAGGATAAGCTGGATCGCTTCATTTGGAACGACAAAGTCAATATCGATATAGAAATTCACAAAGAGGAAGAAGAGCCTGAAATTTTAAGCTTAGAACGAATTCAGGCATCGGCAACCAAGAAAGCGGGGAACTTGTATTTATTGCATTGTCAGCTTCCCGACTCCGTATTCATCAAGGAAAGTCGCGGTACTATTCGCATACCGTTCGTACTTGGCATGAAAGCTCGAGCTAACCTAGTGGTCTATGAAGATGAATGGGATCTCGCGGCTAATGTAAAAAATTTGTCTTTGGGCGGCTGCCTAGTAGAGACTGCCATTGAAGACAGTACCACGCTTGCCCTTGAACAAGTGCTACCCGAAATCTATGTCGAATTCCCTAATGGACAATCCTTTTCCAGTAGAGTAAAGATTAGCCATATTCGCCCCCTTGGCGGATCTTCACTGGCGGCAATCGGCATCGAGTTCCTCGATATTTCCTCGGAATTACAAAGAGACCTTAGCCAATTCATCAATGATTGTGAACGCGAAGCCGCCCGGCGAACTGGCCTGAAACCGTTAGAGACGGCGACATCAGCACTATTCATTAATAACGAGAAGACGCGCAAAATTCTCCAGAAAGAGCGCCGGGAGCGTCTCAAGGAGGACAAGCTGCCTCCTATGGTGCATGGTGTACTCGAGGTCGCAAAACGAGTACAGTTATCGCTGATGTTCTTGAAAAATCGCAGTGCTTTTCCACAAGAAATAATTTATGACTGCGCGGATACACTTCTCTTTCTGCTATCCAAGAATCGCAAGCAACTCTTGTACGCGCTTTCCTATTTGCATAAAGTTCCTGACTGGGTCAGACACTCCATCACGACTGCTGTTCACCTGGCAGATTACACATTTGCCACTCCGGCACTCGCCCACGAGACACGCGAGGTCTTGGTCGGTGCCTTGCTGCACGTCATGGGTAAGTCGCTATTACTCAATCGTGAGCTGCCCTCGCTGAAGATTTATATGACGCCGGTACAAAAAAAGCTTCTTCAAGGCCATGTCGCAGCGTTGCTCGATAAGTTTGATGAGGTCGGCTGGGAGCCTAGTAGAACCTGTCGCGATGTCATCGTAAACGCCAACGAGCGACTGGACGGTAGCGGCTATCCTGCTGGCAAGCATGGCGAAGAACTATCTGAAGTGGCCCGCTACCTAGCTGTCATTAAGATCGTCGATAAGTTGACACATCATCGCAATGAAACGGCACCCAAGTCGCCACTTGATGCGTACCGCTGGGCCCACGAACATTCCCAATGTTTCGAGCGCACGATGCTTGTCGAGTACATTCAGACATATGGGCTTTACCCAATCGGTACGCTCGCAAAGTATTCCCAAGGTTTTTTAGCTTGGATTGTTGACGTCGATCTCAAGGGGCTACCCAATAAGGTGCATGTCGTCAAAAATCTGCATTTCCCTGATACATCGTTGGACATTGTCTTGGATAGTAAAGATTTCGACCAAATTGGAAAGTTAGAAGGTATCGTCGCTCCTGCGGATTCCGGGCTTATCCGCTAGCTTGCGTTAGATATTCTTGTAAGCTGCAAGAGCACAACTGGGCTTTGCCTGATTTGCGCGGGATTGCGAGGGCTGCGATGAGGGGCAGGTAGCTCGGCAAAAGGTCGGATGCGGCCCATTCAACGGCTGCACGGATCGTCCATCACCACGTCGCGGGGCCGATAACGACGGGCGAGGGCATCGACGGCGATGTTGATCATTGCGGTGACCAGCAGCAGGAAGAATGCCTGGTCGAACATCAGGTAGGCGAAGCTCGAGTCGATATGAAAGCCCAGCGTGGCCACCCCGAGCATGCCGAGTAAGGCGGTCTCGCGGATGATCACCTCGGCGCGGTAGAACAGCAGCGCGAGCAGCCCGGGGTAGAGGCGGGGCAGCAACTCATAGGCGTAGCGACCGCTGGCGGGCAGTCCGGGCATGCCGGGTTCCACGCTGTCGGCATGGCGCGCGGCAAGAAAGGCGAGCAACGCCCCGTTGTGCAGTGCCAATGCCAGCCAGGCCGGCAGCATCGAAGGACCGAGCAACAGCAGGAAGATGAACGCCAACATCAACTCGGGGGTCGAGCGCAGCCCGACCAGCAGTGCCTTGCCGGCGAAGCGTGACGTGCGGTTGCCGAAGTGGCGGCTGGCCATTGGCCAGACCAGCAGTGCAACCAGCAGGGCGCCGACGGTGCCCATCAGCCCGAGCAGCAGGGTATTGCCGATCGCCGGCAGCAGGTCGGGAATCTCGGTGAGCCAGACGACCAGCCCGGCCCAGTCGCCATCGCGTAGCGGCGCCGGCCACAGGTCCTGGCTGACGAAGCGCCACAGCAGATCGCCATCGACCTGCGGCCAGGGGCCGAGCACGAACAGGCTGGCCAGCAGCAGCCAGGGCACCAGCCAGCGGTGACTCCACAGCCCGATCGAGCCGATCAGCAGGTAGAACAGCCAGAGTAGGGCGCCGGCCTCGTGATAGTGGCCCTCGCGAAATGCGCTCTCGAGGTGAAAGCCCAGCGTCGGCAGGCCGACGAAGCCCAGCAGCACGCTGGCGCGCAGCGAGCATTCGAAGCGATAGCGGGTATAGGCGGCGAGCCGCGACCAGACCAGCGGCAGCTCGGCATAGATGAAACGTGACAACCGATCGACCCCGGGTGGCAGGCTGTCGGCGGCGCTGCCCGGTGTCTGCTCGAGAATCTCGGCATAGACCTTGGCGAAGATCCCCGCGTAGGGCACGGCGAGTGCCGCCAGCGCGGTGACCGCCGACAGGCCGAATACCTGCAGGAACAACAGCGCCCAGAACAGTTCGTGGATGGCGCGGACGAAGGCGCAGCCGGCGCGTACCAGTCGCGAACGGGCGAAGATCAGCGCCAGCGGAAAACCCAGCAGCACGCCGAGGAAGGTACCCCACAGCGCCACGCCGACGGTCAGGGCCGTGGCGTGCAGCGGCGAAGAGAGACTGCTCCAGCTCGGCCAGGCCAGCCCGCCGGCCATCCGCGCGAGCTCCGCCCAGGGATCGTGGGCGACGACGGCCAGGTCGGCGAGCGGTAGTGCGAGCAGACACAGCGCGATGAGTACCAGCGAACGCCGCGCCAGACTCAGGCCGGGCGAATCGCCGCGCAGGATACCGGGCGGGGGTTCACGCATCGCCGGCCTCGTCGCGGATCCGTGTGTCGCTATCGGCGGCGGGATAAAGCCGATCGAGGTCGGCCAGGCTCAACTCGCGGGTCGGTGCGTCGAGTTCGAGCCGGCCTTCGCGCAGCCCCCAGACGCGGTCGAAGTGCGTCAGTGCCAATTCGCGTTGGTGCAGCGCGACGACACTGGTGGCATGGCGCGCGTCGATCAGCGCCAGCAGGCGCAGCGCCTGATGCGGATCGACGCTGGCTACCGGTTCGTCGCCGAGGAAGATCCGGCGCTGCTGATAGAGCGCTCGAGCGATCGCCACGCGCTGGCGCTGACCGCCGGAGAGTTGCGCGACCGGCCTCTTGAGCAGCCCCTCGAGGCCGAGTTCGTCGCACAGCGCGGCGATCTCGGCCCAGGTGCTACGTTCGGGGCGCACCAAGTTCCACAGGTTGGCGAGCGCGGAGCGGCGTTCGAGGCGACCCATATAGACATTGTGATAGACCGCCAACTGCGGCACCAGGCCGTGACTCTGCGGGCACCAGGCTACCTCGCCGGCCAGACGGCTTCGCAGCGCGGCGAGCAGCGTCGACTTGCCGGCGCCGCTCGGGCCGAGCAGCGCGACACGTTCGCCGGCGTTGAGGGTGAGCGAGAGCTTGGCCAGCACCACATGCCGGCCATGGCCGAGATCGGCGTTCTCGAGCCGCAATAGCGGGGCGGGTTCGGCCACCATCAACGCAGCAGGCCGAGTTCCTCGCCAACCTGTTCGATCGGCGCATAGTCGTCGTTGGCGGCCGGTATGAAGCCGTCGCGGGGGAAGCTCTCCAGCAGTTCGGGATCGCTCATGTCGAGCAGCACCTGGCGGACCCGGCCGGTGAAGCCATCGCCGAAACGCGCATCGACGTCGCCGCGAATCGTCCACTGATAGTCGGGGTAGGCGGGGGTCTCCCAGAGTACCTTGACCTTGTCGGTGTCGACCCGGCCGTCTTCCACCGCGGCTTGCCAGACGGTGAAGTTGACCGCGCCGATATCGTAGGTGCCGGACTCGACCAGCGCGATGGTCCGCGAATGGTCGCCGGAGAAGCCGACCCGCGAGAACAGCGCCTCCGGCGTCTCGTCGAACTGCTGACGCAGATAGAACTCGGGCATCAGCCGGCCGGAGGTCGAAGTCTTGGCGCCGAAGGTGAACGAGTGACCTGCGATCGCCGCGGGCAGCCCGTCATCGCTCGCCTCGAGGCCGGTCGCGCTGTTGGCGATGAAATAGCTGTGGAAGGCCGCGTCCTCGCTGCCCTGGGCGAGCGCCTGCGAGCCGGGGACCAGGCGCCGCGCCTGGACGCCGGACAGCCCGCCGAACCAGGCCAGCTGAACCTGGTCGTTGCGAAACGCACTGACCGCGGCGCTGTAGGACTTGACCGGCACGTACTCGACCTCGACGCCGAGCTCATCGGCTAGATAGTCGGCAACCTTCTGGAAGCGTTCGACCAGCCGCGACTGGTCCTCGTCGGGGATCGCGGTGAAGCGAAAGGTTTCGGCGCTGGCCACGGGGACGAGCAGAGAGGTCAGACACAACAGCAGGGCGGTGGCGATTAGCCGGCGCATGGAAGCACTCCTCGCTTGAGAAAGGGGGCTATTGTTGGGCCTCGGCGAGGCCCGGGCAAGTGCGGCGGGTCCGGGCCGCCAGCAGCGTCCAGCGTTCAGCTGTCCTTGGGCGGAAAACGGGTCGCCTGCAGGCTGTCCTTGATCTTCTTGAGATGGCTCTGAAAATCCTCGCCACGGCGCAGGGTGACCCCGGTGGCGAGCACGTCGATCAGCGCCAGATGGATCATTCGCGAGGTCATCGGCATATAGATGTCGGTGTCCTCGGGGGCGATGACCTCGAGCGTCTCGGTGCATTCGCCGGCCAGCGGCGATCCCGGCGCGGTGATGCCGAGGATCACCGCGCCGTTCTCGCGGGCCAGCCGGGCGATCTCGACCAGCTCGCGGGTACGCCCGGTGTACGAGATGATCACGATCACGTCGCCGGTGTGGCTGGCGGCGGCGACCATGCGCTGCATCAGCACGTCCTCGTGGACCATCACCGGCAGGTTGAAGCGGAAGAACTTATGCTGGGCATCCTGGGCGACCGGCCCCGACGCGCCGAGACCGAAGAAGTGGATCTGCTTGGCCTGGATCAGGTAGTCGACGGCGCGCTCGATGCGCTTTGAGTCGAGTGCGCGGCGGGCATCGTCGAGGGCGGCGATGGTCGCGCCGAAGATCTTGTCACCGTAGCGGGCGGCATCGTCGTCGCGTTCGACACTGCGGCTGACGTAGGGCGTGCCCCCGGCTAGACTCTGGGCTAGCTTGATCTTGAAGTCGGGGTAGCCCTTGGCGTCGAAGTTGCGGCAGAAACGGTTGACGGTCGGCTCGCTGACCGAGGCGGTCTGGGCCAGCGTGGCGATGCTCAGCCCGGTCGCGGTCGCCGGATCCTTGAGGATGACGTCGGCCACCTTGCGCTCCGAGCGGTTGAGCTCGTCGAGGCGGGCGCGGATACGGTCGAGAAGATCGTGGCTGGCCATGCAGGAAAGGACTCCGATACTGTCATCATGTAGTGATTTAACTACATCGCTCGCCACATCCTAGCGTGACGGCTACCGACCCGCCAAGCGCTCCGAGCTGCGGGCGAGCACACACGCGGTACGACTTGGTAGTAAAATTACCGATATCGATTGCTGGCATGCACTACAATGTCCTATTTTATGCGTAAGATAACCAGATTTAAGGGGTTCGAGGCATGATCCAAGACGGTACTCCCGAGATTGATCTGGCGCTGTTCGGCGCCATGGGTGACCTGGCCATGCGCAAGTTGTACCCGGCGCTGTATAACCTCGACCGCGACGGGCTGCTCGCCGCCGAGACCCGCGTCCTGGGCCTGGCGCGCCAGGAGATCGATGGCGCCGCCTTTCGCCAGCGGGTGGAAGAGGCGCTCAACAAGTACGTCAAGCGGGGTAACCTCGATCAGCAGTGCGTCAAGCGATTCATTGCCCGCCTCGAATACCTCAAGCTCGATTTCGCCACCGTCGATGGCTACGAGGCCATTCGCGAGTGGCGCGAGGGCGTCTCGCGGCCGATGACCGTGTATCTGGCGGTGCCGGCGGCCATCTATGGCGATATCTGCGGCAACCTGGAAGCCAGCAACAGTCTCGACAACCAATCGCGGGTGGTGGTCGAGAAGCCGATCGGTTACGACTTGGAATCCTCTCAGGAAATCAACGACGCCATCGGCGCAGTCTTCCCCGAGGAACGGATCTATCGCATCGATCATTATCTGGGCAAGGAGACCGTCCAGAACCTGATCGCGCTGCGCTTCGCCAACCCGCTGTTCGGCAACCAGTGGAACCAGAACCAGATCTCCCACGTCGAGATCACCGTCGCCGAACAGGTGGGTATCGAGGGCCGCTGGGGCTACTTCGACAAGGCCGGCCAGCTGCGCGACATGGTCCAGAACCACCTGTTGCAGTTGCTCTGCCTGATTGCCATGGACCCGCCATCCAATCTCGACGCCGACGCCATCCGCGACGAGAAGGTCAAGGTGCTCAAGGCCCTGAAGCCGTTCTCGCGGGACAGTATCGGGCGTGACGTTGTGCGCGGCCAGTACACGGCGGGCTCGATCGACGGCACCAGCGTGCCGGGCTATCTCGACGAGGAAGGCTCGGATACCGAGAGTCGCACCGAGACCTTCGTCGCGATGAAGACCGAAGTCTCCAACTGGCGCTGGGCGGGCGTGCCGTTCTACCTGCGCACCGGCAAGCGCATGCCGGACAAGCTGTCGCAGATCATCATCCACTTCCGTCAGCAGCCGCACTACATCTTCGATCCTGACCAGCGCGATCTGGCGGCCAACAAGCTGATCATTCGGCTGCAGCCCGAAGAGGGCATCGCGCTGCAGGTGCTGACCAAGGACGGTGGGCTCGACAAGGGCATGCGGCTGCGCCCCGGGCCGTTGCATCTAGACTTCAACAGTGCGTTCCCCAAGTCGCGCATTCCCGACGCCTACGAGCGCTTGCTGCTCGAGGTGATGAAGGGCCAGCAATATCTGTTCGTGCGGCGCGACGAGATCGAACATGCCTGGCGCTGGTGCGACAAGCTGGTGGCGGGCTGGGCCGAGCGCGACATTCCACCGCGTCGCTATCCGGCGGGCTCCTGGGGCCCGGTGGCGTCGATCGCCATGATCACCAAGGATGGCCGCAGCTGGTACGAGGATTATTGACGATGAGTGCATCCACGCCGCGCGAGCAACTCGCCGCGCAACTCGCAGAAGCGGTCGCCAGTGCGCTGGCCGCGGACCTGGAGAATCACGAACGGGCCTTGCTGGTCGTCTCGGGCGGTTCGACGCCGGTGCCCTTCTTCAAGCGTCTGGCGAGCATCGAGCTGCCCTGGTCGCGTATCGACGTAACGCTGGCCGACGAACGCTGGGTCGCCGAGGATGCCGACGACAGCAACGCCCGTCTGGTTCGCGAACACCTGCTGCAAGGGCCGGCCGCGGCGGCCAGTTTCTGTCCGCTGACCAGTGGCGACGCCACGCCCGAGCAGGGTGTCGAGTCGGTAGCCCGGCGCGTCGTCGATCTGCCCTGGCCGGCCAGCGTCGTGGTGCTGGGCATGGGCGGCGACGGCCATACCGCTTCGCTGATTCCCGACAGCGGCGAGCTCGGCCTCGCGTTGACGACCGACGAGCCGTTGGTCGCCGCGCGCGCGCCCAGCGTGCCGCAGCCGCGCATTACCCTGAGCGCCGGACGCCTGCACCAGGCGCGTCGCCATGTCCTGCACATCGTCGGCGACGACAAGCGCAGTGTGCTGGCGCGCGCCATGGCCGGCGACGACGCCCGCGAGCTGCCTATTCGCGCCTTCCTAGCCTGCCCACTGGCGGTCTTTTGGGCGCCCTGAACCGATTTTGCTGGAGCCTGACATGAGCAATGAAAAGCAGTTGCCCTCGACCCGGACCACTGAACTCGACAGCATCTGCCAGAAGGCGTCGGTGATTCCGGTATTGACCATCGAGCGTCTCGAGGACGCCGTGCCGCTGGGACGTGCGCTGGTTGAGGGCGGCCTGCCGGTGCTCGAGATCACCCTGCGCACCGACTGCGCGCTGGATGCCATCGCGCGCATGCGCGAGGCGTTGCCCGGTGCCAGCATCGGTGCCGGCACCGTGCTGACGCCGGCCCAGTACCGCCAGGCCGAACGGCTCGGCGTCGATTTCGTGGTCACTCCCGGCGCCACCGATGCCCTCTATCGCTACGGCGTGAGTAGCCCGGTGCCGATGCTGCCGGGCGTGGCGACGATCTCCGAGCTGATGAACGGCTGGCAATACGGCTATCGGCGCTTCAAGTTCTTTCCGGCCGAATCCAGCGGTGGGGCGGCGTCGATCAAGGCGTTCGGCGGCCCGATCCCCGAGGCGCGCTTCTGCCCCACCGGCGGCATTACTCCCGAAAACGCCGATGAGTACCTGAAGCTTGCCAACGTGATGTGCGTCGGCGGCTCGTGGGTGACTCCCAAGGAGCTGGTCGAGGCCGGCGATTGGGCAGGCATCGAGGCGCTGGCTCGAGAGGCCGCCGAGCGCTTCAACTAAGCCGATCTTTCGCCCGCTGCCGCCGCAGGCGGCGGGCATGCTGCTCTCTCGACAGCCCGTGCTGTTGTTCGACCCGCCGCTTGGCGGGTCTTTTTTTGCGCGGTCTGCAGGCAGGCCTAGCTTCGCGAGCCGAGTGTCGGCGGGGTATCGCTCGGTTGCCGGTCGTGCGGACGGGCCTCGTAGCGACGCTTCCAGGCCAGGAAGTCACCGGCGGCCAGCGGCCGCGAGAACCAGTAGCCCTGCGCATACTCGCAGCCCAGCGAGGCCAGCAGTTCGGCCTGCTGGCGCTGTTCGATGCCCTCGGCGACGACATCGCAATCGAAGCTGTGAGCCAGGCGGATCACGGTGTTCGATAGGCTGCGATCGTGGCTGTTGTGAAGCATGTCGCGAATGAAGGTCCGGTCGATCTTGAGCGTCGTCACCGGTAGCGTCTTCAGATAGGCAAGCGACGAGTAACCGGTGCCGAAGTCGTCGATCGCCACCTTGATGCCCTGGTCGGCCAGTGTCTGCAGCGTCTGCCGGGCCACGGCGACGTCCTCCATCAGCCCCGATTCGGTAACCTCGACCTGCAGGGCGTGGGCGGGCAGGTCGGCCCGCTGCAAGCGCGACAGCAGTCGAACGGCGAAGTCGCTGTGCATCAGCTGGCGGGTGGCGACATTGATGGCAATGCTGAAGTGCTCGTCGACATGGCCGCGTTCGCGCCATTCGGCCAGTTGACGAATCGCCTCGTCGACGACCCAGTCGCCGATCGCCAGGATGTCGCCATTGGCTTCGGCCAACGGCACGAACTCGCCGGGCGAAATCATCCCGAGCTCGGCACTGTGCCAACGCACCAGGGCTTCCACGCCGACCATGCGGCCGGTGGGCAGGTACACTTTGGGCTGGTAGACGAGGTGCAGTTCGCCACCGGGAGCGGCTTCGCGCATCAATTGCTGCATGCGGGCGCGCTTCTGGTGACGCTGCTCCAGCTCGACGGCATAGGCGCGTACCGCCGGGGCGCCTTGCGGCGGCAATGCCAGTGTCGCCAGACGTACCAGTTGGTCGGCGCCGGGGGCGTCGACACCGGCGTGGCTGATGCCGATGCGACAGCCCAGGCTGACCAGCAGATCGTCGACCAAGTGGTCGCGGGCGAGCGCGTCGCGAATGGCTTCGGCACGCCTGAAGACGTCATCGTCGTTGCTCAGACTCTGGCAGACCATCAGCAGTTCGGCCCCACCCCAGCAGCCCAGCATGTCGCTGTCTGCGATGTGACCGTCGATCAGCCGACAGGCGTGTCCGAGCAGGGCGTCCGAGGCCGGATAGCCGTGCAGTCTGGCGATGTCGTCGAGCCCATCGAGCGCGATGAACAGCAGGTAGCCGCTCGGCGGCTCATGGGCCAGGCAGCGTTGCAGATGGTTGAGCAGCGCGCGGCGGTTGGGCAGGCCGGTGATCGGCTCTTCGAGTGCCAGGCGCTCGAGCTCGGCGGTACGCCGGTCGACCAAGATCTCGAGCTCGGCGGCCTGGTTGTCGCGCTGGCGATACAGGCGCCGGGAGCGCAGAGCGTTGTGCACGCGCTGTACCGCTTCCAACTGGTCGAATGGCCGGGTCAGGCAGTCGCGGGCGCCGAGCTTCAACGCCTGGCCGCGTAGATGGCCATCCGCCGGCTCGGTCAGCGCGATCACCGGCGGTCCCTGAAGGCCCGCCTGGCTACGCAGTCGGCTAATCAGCTCCAGGCCTTGGTGAGGCGGGGGGCGTACCGCCAGCAGTATCAGGTCGGTTGGATGCCGATGAAGGTGCTCGTTGAGCCGGGCTGGCTCGTCGAGGCGGTCGACGTTGTTGTAGCCTTGCGCGGCGAGCAGCGCCGCGACCCGAGTGCTGGCCGCGGGGTCGTCGTCGGCCACCAGGATGCGGCTGGCAAGGATTGCGCGACGATCAGGCATGCCGGTTAGGCTCCTCGGAACGCCGGACGCACATGACGCCCGGCCATCGAGCGAGAGGGGACCGAACGCCTCCGCAAGCGTCAGGCGAGTATCGATTTGACAGCGCTGGCGACCAGGCCGCGCTGTCTGGTATAGCGTAGAGTTGCATGGTGGCGACGATCCTCAGCGCTGCGGTTCCTTTGCCGGTTTCTTTTGGGCGTGCCGCCGGTAGCATGAGCGGCCGGACGACGGTCGCCCGAGAGAAGCTCGAGTCCTAGCAGGGTTTATCGACCGGGTGGCAGCAAATCTTGAGGCGGGCATGGTCGGCTCGCGGCATCGCGAGAGGCCCTTGATGGAGTGATTTCATGCACAGTGACGACAAGACGAGCGATGCGCGGCTTTCCAGCGCGGCCGTGGCGCGCAATCGAGAGCCGATTCTGGAGGTCCTGAAAACGGCGCTGGACGGCTCCTCGCGGGTGCTCGAGATCGCCAGCGGCAGCGGCGAGCATGCCGTCCATTTCGCCGCGGCCTTGCCGAACGTGCATTGGCAGCCCAGCGATCCCGAGCCCCGGGCGCGGGCCTCGATCGCGGCCTGGCGCGACGTCGCGGCACTCGACAACCTGGCGGGCCCGATCGAACTGAACGTGCTGGAGCGTCCCTGGTCAGAGCGGGACTTCGACGCGCTGGTGGTCATCAACATGCTGCACATTTCACCCTGGGAGGCGAGCGAGGCGCTGCTCGGCGAGGCCGGCGCGCGCCTGCCCGAGGGCGGAGTATTGTTCCTCTACGGTCCCTTCCAGCGCGATGGCGTGCCGACGGCGCCCAGCAATATCGCCTTCGACGCCGACCTGCGTCGCCGCGATCCGAGCTGGGGCATCCGTTCGCTGGCAGCGATTCGCACGCTGGCGCGGGCCAACGGTCTGTCGATCGAGCGCATCGTCGAGATGCCGGCCAACAACCTCAGCGTGGTGCTGCGGCGTCGGGCAGCTTGAGCAGTGCTGCGGCGTCGCGCGGCTTGATAAATCCGCCGATACCCCAAAGACTAGCAGTAGCGGTCGCGACGCGGCCGAACGCGCAACGTCAATGGAGTGATTGCGATGACCAGTAACGATTTGTCCGAAGATTTCCGCATGCCGGTGGGCTGTCCGAAATGCGGTAGTCACCTGATGCGTGTCTCGGAAGTCCATAATCCGGACGACAAGGTGTTCTGCGCCTCGTGCAATACCTATATCTGCCTGTACCACGAAGCGCAGAAGATCATGGAAAAGGGCCCGGGCAGCGAGAGCGAGGCGCTGCTCGAGAAAGCGGTCAACGCCAAGCACTGAGCGCTCCATTGCAGGCGTCAAGACAACGGCACCCGCGGGTGCCGTTGTCGTTTGAGGGTGGGCGGTTCAGAGCAGTTCTTCGGCGGCCAGTGCCAGGCGCGAGCGTTCCACGCTCTTGAGGGTGACGTGACCGGCGTGCGGCCAGTCGCGGAAGCGTTCGACCAGCGCCGCCATGCCACAGGTATTGGCGGTGAGGTAGGGGGTGTCGATCTGGCCGACGTTGCCCAGGCAGACGATCTTGGTGTTGCGCCCGGCCCGCGAGACCAGGGCCTTGAGTTGCTTGGGCGTGAAGTTCTGGGCCTCGTCGATGATCAAGAAGGTGTCGTTGAGGGTGCGTCCGCGCATGAAGGTCGGCGAGCGTATCTGTACCCGTGAACCGATCAGTTGACGCGTGGCGCCCTCGCTCCAGCTCGAGGTGCCGTCCTTCTCGTCGCGCAGCAGGTTGTCCATGTTGTCGTGGAAGGCGCCCATCCAGGGGCCCATCTTCTCCTCCTCGGTGCCGGGCAGAAAGCCGATGTCCTCGCCCATCGGTATGGGTGCCCGGGTGAACACGATGCGTTCGAACAGCTTGCTGTCCAGCGTCTGCTGGAAGGCCGCGGCAAGCGTCATGTAGGTCTTGCCGGTACCGGCGTTGCCGGCGATGCTGACCAGGTCGATCTCGGGGTCCATCAGCAGGTTGAGGGTGAAGTTCTGGCGGCTATCGTGGGCGTGGACGCCCCACACGCCGTCGTGGTGACGGTAGTTGGTCAGCAGTTGCAGGCGCGCCGAGCTGGGCGCCACTTCACGGACGATGGCCTCGAAATCGGCGCCGTTGTCGCTGTCCGAGACCAACATGCCGACATGCCAGTCGGCCGGGATGGCGCCGCTGAGGCGGTAGTAGGTGTGATGGTCGATGCGCTCGACGGCGACCTCGACGTTCAGCGACTCCCACAGGCCCGCACCGTCGCGTCCGGCCCGGGCATAGACCTTGGTGCCCTCGATCATCGCGTCGCTGTCGCTGAACACCCGGTCGTTGAGGTAATCCTCGACCGGCACGTTCAGGGCCGAGGCCTTGACCCGCAGGTTGATGTCCTTGGTGACCAGGATCACCGAGGCGTCGGGGCGTTCGTCGCGCAGCCGGCAGGTTTCCGCCAGGATGCGGTTGTCGGGGCTGTCCTCCAGGTGGTCGAGGGGCTTGAGGTCGCTGTAGCACAGAAAGCGCAGGCGACCGCTATGGCCGTAGGCGTCGGTCAGCGGAATGCCGCGGCGAATTTCGTCGAAGCTGACCTTGGATGTGAGTTCGGAAAGAGTCCGGCTGATCTGGCGGGCGGTGCGGGCGATCTCGCGAATGCCGTTCTTGTGCTTGTCGAGTTCCTCGAGCACGGTCATGGGAATGACCACGTCGTGTTCCTCGAAATGATAGAGCGCAGTGGGGTCGTGAATCAGGACGTTGGTGTCGAGTACGTAAAGGCGGGTCGCTTTCTTGTCGATCAGAACCATCGGCAAGCACTCCTCGAGTTAACGGCAGGTTCGACGCGGGCAGTTGTCTTGCTACGACAACGGGCCGAGCGTGCTACGTTCGGCGTCACTTCCTGGGCGCTATGTCGGCAGACCTCCTGAGGGCTGGGTGGGAAGACATGATTTCAAGATGAACCGGCTTGTCGAGGAATGCCAGCGTGACGTTCCACGTTAATTCCGCTTAAGGTGGGGAAAGCCCGTGGCGTCGCCGCGAACGGGCGACGCCAGGCCTCGGGGCAGGGCGCGGTGGCTCAGGTCTTGATGCCACCCCAGCCGTGCTCGTGACAGTCGCATTGCGGATCCTGGCAGGGTCGGCGGTCGTCATGCGCTGTCGCGCAGGCCGTGCAGCAATAGTAGCGACCGTTGACGGGAACCGCCGTTTCGGGGATCGGGCAATCGCAATAGGGGCATTCGCAGATCCTTGCGGGCATGCATCGTCTCCTTTTTGACGCATCATGGATGCCTGCAGTGTAGACCGGCAGCGTCGCGCTATCCCAGCATCGCCCCGCGAGCGTTCAGTTTTGCCCGAACGGTCCGATAATGTAGGTATTCGTTCGTACGTTTCCAGGATCTTTCATGGCCCGTTGTTCCGCGCCAAAGCCCGGCAGCTCAGCAACCGACGAGGCCGCGCGTCTCGCAGCATTGGCCGGTTACGAGCTCCTCGACACCGTCGCCGAGGAAGAGTTCGATGCGCTCACCCGTCTGGCGGCACAGCTTTGCGACGCGCCCACGGCATTGATCTCGCTGGTCGACGCGCAGCGACAATGGTTCAAGAGCTGCGTCGGCCTCGATGTGCAGGAAACGCCGCGTAGCCAGTCGTTCTGCGCCCACGCCATCGCCGCCGATTCATTGATGGAGGTGCCCGATGCGCGTGACGACCTGCGTTTCGCCGACAACCCACTGGTCGTCGGGCCGCCGTACATCCGTTTCTATGCCGGCATGCCGCTGATGGTGGCGGGTGGCCACCGCCTGGGTACCCTGTGCGTGATTGACTCGCGCCCGCGGCGCCTCGAGGCCGCCCAGCGTCGCGGGCTCGAGGATCTGGCGCGGCTTGCCGTGCAGCTGATCGAACGGCGTGCCCAGACGCGCCGGGCGCAGGCGCGCGAGGCGCTGCTCGATAGCCTGCTCGAGGCGATGCCCGAGGGCATCGTCGCCAGCGATGCCGCGGGACAATTGAATCTCTTCAACTCACGTGCCCGGGACTGGCACGGGAGCGGTCCGCTCGCCACCCCGCCCGAGCAATGGACCGCGCGTTTCGATCTCTACGAGGCCGACGGCGAGACGCCCCTGGCGCTCGAGCGCATTCCGCTGATGGCCGCCTGGAAGGGCGAGACGGTGCGCGACCGCGAGATCTGCATCAAGGCCGAGGGTCAGCCGCTGCGGCGGGTGATCTGCAACGGCCAGGCGTTCTTCGACGCCGACGGCACGCGTCTGGGCGCGGTCGTGGCGATGCACGACGTCACCGAACGCGCGCGTTACCAGCGGCAAGTCGACGGTATACGGCGGCGTCTCCAGGCGGTTATCGACGCCTCCACCGAAGTGGCGATCATCGCCACCGACCGCGTCGGGCTGATCTCGCTGTTCAACCCCGGTGCGGAACGCCTGTTGGGCTATTCGGCCGATGAAGTGGTCGGCCACTACACGCCGCTCAAGTTCCATCTTCCCGAGGAGGTCGAGCGGCATGCCGCCGAACTCTCGCAGCTCTACGGCGAGCCCGTGCGCGCCTTCGAGGCGCTCACCGACAGGCCGCGGCGCGGCGGCAATGAAAGCGGCGACTGGACCTTCGTCGAGCGCGACGGCGGCCATCGTCAGGTTCGGCTGGTGGTTAGCGCGATCCGCGATTGCGCGGGACTGATCGACGGTTTTCTGGGCGTCGCCATCGACCGCAGCCAGTTGCAGGCGATGGAACAGGCCCTGAAACTGAGCGAGGCGCAGTTCCGCGTCGCCTTCGATACCGCGCCTCAGGGAATGGCGCTGGTCTCGCTGGAAGGGCGATTCATCGAGGTCAACCGGACCCTGTGCACGATGCTGGGATTCGAACGCGAAGCGCTGCTGACGACCGAGTTCCAGCACCTCACTCACCCCGACGACCTGGCCCTGGATCTCGACCTGGTCGGCCAGTTGATCCGCGACGAAATCCCCCAGTACCAACTGACCAAGCGCTACTTCACCCAGGACGGCAAGATGCTCTGGGGCCTGTTGTCGGTATCGCTGGTCCGCGATGGCAAGCAACGCCCGCTGTACTTCGTCTCGCAGATCCAGGACGTCACCGAACAGCGCCAGCTCGACCGTCTGAAAAGCGAGTTCGTCGCCGTGGTCAGCCATGAGCTGCGTACCCCGCTGACTTCGATCAAGGGCGCGCTGGCGCTGATCAACGGTGGGGTCATGGGCGAAGTGCCGGGCGCGATCAACGACATGCTCGGCCTGGCCCAGCGCAACACCGAGCGGCTGGGGCAACTGGTCGACGACCTGCTCGACTGGGAGAAGCTGGCCGCCGACAAGCTGGCCTTCGAATTTCGCACGCTGGATCTGCGCGAACTGCTCGAGGATGCCCTCGCCAGTAACCGCGGCTATGCCGACAGCTACGGCGTGCACCTGGCGTTGCAGGGCGCTGCGCGGGTGAGCGTCGAGGTCGACGGCCTGCGCTTCGGGCAGGTGATGGCCAACCTGCTGTCCAATGCCATCAAGTTCTCGCCGCCTGGCGAAACGGTGACGGTCGATTACCGCGTCGCGGCTGGACGAGTCCTCGTCGAGGTTTGCGACCGAGGCCCCGGAGTGCCCGAGGCGTTCCATGAGCGGTTGTTCCAGCATTTTGCCCAGGCCGAAAGCGGCAATACCCGTCGCCAGGGTGGAACGGGGCTGGGATTGGCTATCTCCAAGCAACTAGTGGAACATATGCACGGCGATATCGGCTTCGACTCGGTGAGCGGTCAGGGGGCTCGCTTCTGGTTCAGCCTGCCGGTGGCCTCATGAACAGGTTGACGAAAGGCCCGAGGGAGCAGAGATGACAGGATTGCAGCGTGTGCTGCACGTCGAGGACGACGAGTCGATCAGCGCGATCGCCCGGGTCGCGCTGGAAAGCATCGGCGGGCTGCAGGTGCTCAGTTGCACCAGCGGACGCATGGCGGTCGAGCAGGCGGCGGCGTTCGAGCCCGACCTGCTACTGATCGACGTGATGATGCCTGGCATGGACGGCCCCGCTACGCTGGCCGCGCTCGCCGGGGTCATCGATCTTGTCGGCGTGCCCGTGGTGTTCATGACTGCCAAGACGCAGCCGGCCGACCATCAGAGCTATATCGCCCTGGGCGCCACGGCGGTTATCGTAAAGCCGTTCGACCCGATGACCCTGGCGGGTAAACTCGAATCGATCTGGACAGGCTTCCATGGAGCACAATCCGGTTGACATCGTTCAGGAAAGGCTTCGCCAGTTGCGCGAAGAGTACAGTCAGTGGTTGGTCGATGAGCTGGCCGCGCTGGCTACCGACGCTGAGGAGCTTGCCGGCGGTGGCGACCGGGATGCCGTCTGGCTGACGATCAGGGACCGCCTGCACAAGCTCGCCGGTGGCGCGGGGACCTTCGGTTTCGTTGACCTCGGCGAGGCCTGTCGTGCGCTCGAAATACAGCTCGACGAGGCCCTGGCGACGTCGTCCCCGTCATCGCTGGCCGAGGTCAGATGCGGGGTAATGGCGCTGCCGGGGTTCCTCGAGCCGGCGCGGGCTTCGATCGAGCCGGCAAAGCCGGTCTCAGCGCTGACCGTACAGACCGCCTTGACGGCGCCGGACGCCACGTCCGCGGTATACCCGCGCGTCTATATCCTCGAGGACGACGAGGCGCTGGGCCGTCAGCTCTGCCAGATCCTGGCGAGCTTTCACTATGCGGCCACCCTGTTCGTCGATGGCTTGGCGCTGCAGCGGGCCTGTCGCGAACGGTGCCCCGATGCGCTGATTCTCGACCTGCATTTTGCCGACGATGGCGGGGCCGAGGGGCTGGCCATCGGCGAAGCGATCCAGCACGAAACGACGGTCCAACTGCCGATATTCGCCACCGAGGAGTCGCAGCGATTCGACGTGCAGCTACGCGCCGTGCGTGCCGGCGTCGTGGGCTTTTTGGCACGGCCGCTGGACCCGATCCGGCTGGCCGAGATGCTCGAGGTTCACCTGCGCGGACACCGGGCGGCGCCGATGCGCGTGCTGATGGTCGACGACGACGCCTCGACGCTGGATTACCACCGTCTGGTGCTCGAAACCGCCGGTTTTGCGGTGACCATCCTCGACCGGCCCGAGCTGACCCTCGAGGTCATGGAAAGCTTCGCGCCCGACGTGCTGGTGCTCGACGTACGCATGCCTCAATGCAGCGGCCCCGAACTGGCGCAGATCGTGCGTTACCATTCGCGCTGGCTGCAGGTGCCGATCGTCTATCTGTCGGCATCGGGGGATGCCCGCGCGCAGCTCACGGCGATGACCAAGGCCGGCGACGATTTCATGGTCAAGCCGATCGCACCCGAGGCGCTGGTCGCGGCGGTCACCGCCAGGGCACGGCGCGCGCGGACGCTGGCCATGGCGCTTTCCTGCGATGGCCTGACCGGGCTGCTCAAGCATGCCGACATCAAGGAGCAGTTGAGCGCGGCGCTGGCCCAGGCGCGCCGCCGCCAGCAGCCGCTGTGCGTGGTGATGCTCGACATCGATCACTTCAAGCGCGTCAACGATACTTATGGCCACTTGGTCGGCGACGAGGTGATCCGCGCGCTGGCCAGTCTGCTTGATCGGCGGCTGCGCGAGTCGGACCTGATCGGGCGCTACGGCGGCGAGGAGTTCCTGCTGGTGCTGAACGACTGCGAGGAGCCCCAGGCCGTGCGCGTCGTCGACGAGTTGCGCGAAGCCTTCGCCCGGTTTTCCTTTCTCGCCGAGCAGCAGAGCTTCGCCTGCACCTACAGCGCCGGCGTGCTGCAGGCGAACGCCGAGCATGACGTCGAGGCGTTGATCGGCAAGGCCGACCAGCGCCTCTATCTCGCCAAGAGCGAGGGCCGCAACCGGGTAGTGGCCGGTTGAGGCTCCCCAAGGGCGGCTAGTCGTTGCTCAGAAACGGTAGCTCAGCGTGGCGCGGACGTTGCGCTCGGCGCCGAAGTAGCAGTAGGCGAGCGAATTGCAGGAAGCGACGTACTCCTTGTCGAGCAGATTGCCGACATTGAGGCGGGCATCCACCCCCTGAAGGCCGACCCTGCTCAGATCGTAACCGACGGTGGCGTCGACCAGCGTGTATGCCGGGACCGTTTCGGTATTGGCACGATCGGCCTGGATGTCGGCGTAGTAGCGTACCCCGAGGCCGGCGTCCAGGCCGTCGAGCGTGCCGCGATCGACGCTGTAATGGCCCCATACGCTGGCCTGATGGCGCGGTGCGTAGATGGCGTAATTGCCCTCTTCGCCGGGCACGTCGCTCTTGGCATAAGTGATGTCGGTGTAGGCGTAGCCCGCCTGGAGGCGGAAGTTGTCGGTCAGGTAGGTCCGCGCCTGAAGCTCGACGCCCTGGGACTGGATCTCGCCCACCGAGCGGTAGGGATCGGTCGGTTGCTCCTTGGTGGCGACGTTCTCCTGATTGATGCGAAACAGCGAGAGGCTATAGCGATCCCGGGTCCCGTGCGGTTGATACTTGAGCCCCGTCTCCCACTGCTCGCCCTTCATCGGTTCCAGCAGATCGCCGTCGGCGTCGACGAAACTGGTCGGCGTGAAGGCCGTGTTGTAGCTCAGATAGGGCGCCACCCCATTGTCGAACAGGTAGAGCACCCCCGCCCGACCGCTGAACTGGGTGTCGTCCAGCCTGCTGTCGTCGCCGGTGAGATGGCTGGTGTTCTCGATGTCGACCCAGTCGTAACGTCCGCCAAGCGTCACACGCCAGCGGTCGATCGCCATCTGATCCTGGAGGTAGACCCCGGTCTGGGCCAGCTCGTGGCGTTCATCGGCATAAACGGCGACGTCGCTGGCGAGGCCGCCGCCGTAATGCGGATCGAACGCATCGATGGCGCTAACCCCGGCGGTGGAGTAGACCACGTCGTTCTCGCGGGTCTGATAGTCCACCCCGGCCAGCAGGGTATGATCGATGAAGCCGCTTGCGAGCCTGGCCTCTATCTGGTTGTCCAGCGTCCACGCCTGCAGCGATTCCTCGGCGCCATAGTAGGCGCGGGAAAGCTGATTGGTATCGCCGATCCAACCCACCTGGGCCACCTGATCCATGTTCACGTCGGCGTTCAGGTACCGCACTTTCTGGCGTGCGACGAGGTCGTCGTCGAAGCGATGTTCGAGGCTATAGCCGAACATCCGCTGGGTGCGCTCGAACTTGTCGTAGTCGTCCTCGCCATCGAAGAAGCCGTTGTCGATCGTTTGGCCGTTGTGGCTATCGACGGCGCCTTCGTAGGGCATGCCGGAGTGATAGCCGCCTTCGGGGTCCTTCTGCAGATAGGCCATGAAGGTGACGCTGGTCTTGTCGGTCGCGTCCCAGGTGATCGACGGCGCGATGGCGTAGCGCTCCTCCTCGACCGGGCCGAACTGGGTGTCGCGCTTGCTGCCGATGCCGGTCAGGCGATAGGCGACGCGGCGCTCAGCGTCCAGTGGCCCGGAAAAATCGAAAGCCGCGCTACGCTGATCGTGGTCGCCGACCGAGAACCGCAATTCATGATAGTCCTCGAACAGCGGCTGCTTGCTGGTCAGCGCCACCAGGCCGCCCGGCGAGGAGCGGCCATAGAGTACCGCTGCCGGCCCCTTGACGATCTCCATGCTGTCCAGGAAATAGGGATCGATGACCATCGAGCTGTAGCCATTGGTATCGCCCATGACCTTGAGGCCATCGAGGTAGACGTTGCTGAGGCTGCCGTCGGAGAAGCCGCGCATTACCAGGTAGTCGTAGCGATTGGAGGCGCCGACCTGGTTGGTGTAGACCCCTGGGGTATATTGCGCGGCCTCGCGCAGGTTGCTCACGCCGCGCTGGTCCATCTCCTGACGATCGATGCGGGAGACGGTCTGCGGCGTCTCGATGAACGGCGTCTCGGTCTTGGTTGCCGCCGTGCCGGTGACCGTGAGCGTGCCGAGCGACTCGGCATCGTCGTTCGTCGATTGAGCTGCCGCGGTGAGCGGCAGCAGGCTGAGGCCGAGCAGCCAGCTCGTTGCGGGTCGTCCGGTGCGAATGCCCTGCATGATGTTCCTTCCTGCGGTTGTGAGTTCTCATGATAGTGAGAATTATTCACGTTTATCCGTAGGCGCGCCTATGCAGGGCGCCGGGAAGGCTATGCGCGATGCCGGCCTTGTCAGCCATTGGGGGAATCACTCGGTCGGCGGGTTGTCTGGCCATTGGCGAGCCTCGCTGGGCGCGATGCCGTAGCGCTGGCGAAAGGCCGTGGTGAAATTGGTGGCATGGCGGTAGCCGGCCTGGGCGGCCGCCTGCTGCACACTGTGACCATCGCGAAGCTGGCGCAGCGCCAGTTTCAGGCGATATTCGCGCAGGTCCGCAAAGATCGACCGGCCGTAGGCGCGGCGGTACTTGTCGCGCAGGCTGCTGGGGCTCATGCAGGCCAGCCTGGCCAGCGCTTTCAGGGAGTGCGGCTCGCCGGGGCGGGCTGCAAGGTGCGCGCGGACCCGGGCGAGCAACTGCCGATCGCGGGGCGATGCCAGGGGCGGCCGCGCGGTCGGGGCGTCGGCGCCGGGCCAGCGGGCGACTCCCAGTGCCAGCAACTGCAAGGCGAGGCCTTCCGCCAGCAGGGCGCTCGTTGCGGCGGCGGGAGGCTCGGTGAGCCAATCGAACAATGATTGGCGCAGCCCTGTCGGCACCTCGAGCGACCATAGCCCGCTCGGCCCGTCTGCGGGGCAGGGCAGCGCCAGGGCCGCCAGACGCGGGTCGTTGGCCAGCGATTGCCCGGTGACCGTCAGGTTGACGGCGCGCACGCGGCGCTGGGCGACATGGCGGGCGCTGAGCGCCAGGCCGCGGTTGAAGGCCAGCAGTACGCCTTCGCCGGCGCTCAGCGAATGGCAATGGGCGCCGAGGGTCAGTTCCGCACAGCCTTCCAGCATCACGATGATCGATATGTGCGCCGGGGCATCGCCACCGGCATGGGTCTCGTAGGTCTGGTGCACCGTCAGGTCCGAGCCGACCAGTTGGAAACCCTGCCAGGGTTGGTATTCATCGATGCGCCCCTCGGCGACCATGTGCTCGCCAAATTGATCCCCGCCGGCCAGGGCCGGGAAGCGATGCGACAAGTGATAGCGGCGTTCGTAGGCCGCGAAATCGGCGATGGTCAGGCGCTGCGACGCTGGCGCCGCCTGCGTCGAGGGGAGGGTGGCAGTCATGGGTATCAGCCTTTTCCGCGCTGGCGGTTCGCGCCGTTGGGTCGGGCTCGATGGAGTTCTTCATGGCCACCGAGCGAGGGTCCGCGAAAGCGCTTCGGATTGGCTGGGAATGATAATGCGTTTCATTGGTCGTTTACCAATCCCATCGCCTCGAGCGACGAATCAGGTATCGGCGGGATTGTTCTGCACCACGACGATGTCGCCGGTAGGACTCTTGTCGATCAGCGGCAACAGTGCCGCCAGACGCCGGCAATAGCATATGTCAGCCGAGACCGATCATTACCCTATCGCCGTCGAAGCGCACCGGCCAGTGGCGCAGGCGGACGTCGGGTCGCTCCAGGCAGGTTCCGTCGCCGAGCCGGAAATGCTGCTTGTAGAGCGGCGAGGCGACCACCGGCTCGCCCTTGATGTCGCCGACGATGCCGCGGGCGATGATATTGACCCCCGAGAAGGGGTCGCGGTTGTCCACGGCGAACAGCTCGGTCTCGTGGCCCGGTACGTGGAAAAGGGCGACTTGGGCCGGGCCCTCGACGGTTTCCAGCCACGCCGCCACTCCGGAAAACTCGACCAGGTCCGCCTTGCGGCACAACGATTGCCAGGTCACGTCGTTCTTGATTGCCGTTGCAGTACCCATAGTCTCTACCTCTTGTAGAAATTCAGAGAAATCGGCGAGCAAGATGAAGCGCAAGGCGCGCGGTGCACAGAAAACGAGACATAACGGGTTGTTAGGCGAGTTCTCGAGCACCGCGCAACACAGCGATTCGCTTGCGCAGCCATTTCGCTAAGCCGGACGCAGCTGGCCGCGTTCACTGATCATGATGATGTCCGGATCCGGACGACGGTCGTTGACGAAGCTGCGAAAGCGCTTGAGCTTGTCCGGATCATCGATCGCATTGGCCCATTCGCACTCGTAGTTGTCGATCACGGTCTGCATCTGGCTTTCGAGCTCGTCGGCCAGGCCCAGGCTGTCGTCGACCACCACCGCCTTGAGGTAATCGAGGCCGCCCTCGAGGCTCTCGCGCCACACCGAGGTGCGCTGCAGACGATCGGCGGTACGCACGTAGAACATCAGGAAGCGGTCGATATAGCGAATCAGCGTCTCGTCGTCGAGGTCGGTGGCGAACAGCTCGGCATGGCGCGGGCGCATGCCGCCGTTACCGCAGACATACAGGTTCCAGCCATTCTCGGTGGCGATCACCCCGACGTCCTTGCTCTGCGCCTCGGCGCACTCGCGGGTACAGCCGGAGACGGCAAACTTGAGCTTGTGCGGCGAGCGCAGGCCCTTGTAGCGATTCTCCAGTTGGATCGCCATGCCCACGCTGTCGGCCACGCCGTAGCGGCACCAGGTGCTGCCGACGCAGGACTTCACCGTACGCAGCGACTTGGCGTAGGCGTGGCCGGTCTCGAAGCCGGCCTCGAGCAGTTCGCCCCAGATAGTGGGCAAGTCCTCGAGACATGCGCCGAACAGGTCGATGCGCTGGCCGCCGGTGACCTTGGTGTAGAGGTTGTACTTCTTGCCCACCTGACCGAGCACGATCAGCTTGTCAGGCGTAATCTCGCCACCGGGTACCCGCGGCACCACCGAGTAGGTGCCGTTTTTCTGCATGTTGGCCATGAAGGTGTCGTTGGTGTCCTGCAGCGGCACATGGGCGGCGTCGGTGATCGGCTCGTTGAAGCACGAGGCGAGGATCGACGCCACCGCCGGCTTGCAGATATCGCAACCCAGGCCTTGGGGGTGGGAAGCGCCATGCTTCGCGATCAGCTCGCTGAAGGTCCTGATCCCCTCGACACGCACGATCGAGTAGAGCGCCTGGCGGGTATGGGCGAAGTGCTCGCAGAGCGACGGGTCGACCTCCACGCCGCGGGCCTCGAGCTCGCTGTCGACCACGCTCTTGAGCAGCGCCGCGCAGCCGCCACAGCCGGTACTGGCCTTGGTGGCGCCCTTGATCGCGGCGAGGTCGCCGGCGCCGGCATCGATGGCCGCGCAGATCGCCCCCTTGGTAACGTTGTGACACGAGCAGATCGAGGCGGTGTCGGGCAGGGCGTCGGGGCCCAGGGTGGGCGCGCCTTCGCTGCTGGGCAGGATCAGCGACGCCGGCTCGGCGGGAAGCTCCAGGCCGTTGCTGTAGTACTGCATCAGCGTGTCGTAGTAGCTGTTGTCGCCGACCAGCATGGCGCCGAGCAGCTTCTTGCCGTCGCCGGAGACGACCAGCTTGCGGTATTGCTGCTTGATCTCGTCGAGGTAGCGGAACATGCGCGCGCTGGGCGAGCGATCGCCGTGGGCATCGCCGATGGCGCCGACGTCGACGCCCATCAGCTTGAGCTTGGTGCTCATGTCGGCGCCGCGAAACGTCTCTCCGTCGTCGGTCAGCGTAGCGACCGCCACCTTGGCCATCTGGTAGCCGGGGGCGACCAGACCGAAGATGCTGTTGTTCCACAGCGCCACTTCGCCGATGGCCAGGATCGCCGGGTCGCTGGTCAGGCACTTATCGTCGATCACCACGCCGCCGCGCTCGCCGATTTCCAGTTTGCAGTCGCGAGCCAGTTCGTCGCGCGGGCGTATCCCCGCCGAGAACACGATCAGGTCGGTTTCCAGCACCTTGCCGTCCTTGAACACCATGCGATGGAAGCTGGCTTCGCCATCGACGATCTCCTGGGTGGCGCGTCCGGTGAGCACCTGCACGCCCAGGTCCTCGATCTTCTCGCGCAGCAGCTCGCCGCCTTCGGTGTCGACCTGCATGGGCATCAGGCGCGGAGCGAACTCCACCACCGCCGTGTCCAGGTTGAGGCCGCGCAAGGCATTGGCGGCTTCCAGGCCCAGCAGGCCACCGCCGACCACCACGCCGGTATTGGCGCTCTCGGCGGCGGCACGGATCGCGTCCAGATCATCCAGGGTGCGGTAGACCAGGCAGTTGGGACGGTCGTTGCCGGGGATCGGCGGCACGAAGGGGTAGGAACCGGTCGCCAGCACCAGACGATCATAGGCGTAGGTGCCTTGCTCGCTGATGACCTGGCTGGCATCGCGGTCGATCGCTGTAATGGCCTCGTGAAGGCGCAGCTCGATGCCGCTGTCGGCGTAGAAGTCGGCATCGCACATGGCCAGCGACCGGGCATCGCGACCGGCGAAGTACTCGGAGAGGTGAACGCGGTCGTAGGCACGGTGGCGTTCCTCGCCGAACACCACGATCTCATAGTGCTCGGTGGCGTTGCGCTCGATCAGTTGCTCGACCAGGTGGTGGCCGACCATGCCGTTGCCGATGACGATCAGACGTTGCTTGCCCATGGTTATGCGGCCTCCTCGAGAAGCGGTTTGGCATCGCCGGCGCCGAACAGCAGCGCCTGGCGGCAGGCGCCGAGATCGCGCCCGGCGAGCGATTGTTCGAAGTACCAGGGGCCGAAGACGGTGTCGCCGTAGAGCACGGCGCCTTCGAGCCGGTTGTCGCGAAGTAGTAGCCGGCGGTAGTCGCCGTGCTGCGGGTCGTGGTAGGTGAGCACCTCGTGCCCATCGTCGGGCTCGATGGGCCCGAAGGCATACAGCGACACGCCGCTGACCTTGAGCTTGGTGGCGGTCGGTACCTCGACGTAACCGGCGACGGGGTCGTGACAGAGTCGGGCGGCCAGCACCTCGACCTGGCGCCAGATCGGCTCGACCAGCCCATAGGTGCGTCCCTCGAACTCGCAGCACTCGCCCAGCGCGTGGATGAGCGGATCGCTGCTGGTCAGCCAGGCGTCCACGAGAATGCCGCGCGCCGTGGACAGGCCGGATTGGCGGCCGAGTTCGGCGTTGGGCGTGATACCGGCGGCGACCACCACGCAGTCGGCCGCCAGCCGGCGCCCGTCGGCGAGGCGAACGGCACGCACGCTACCTTGTTCGTCGCCCTCGAAGCGGCTCAATTGCGCCCCGGTAATGATTTCGAGGCCACGACGCTCGAGTTCGCCCTGCAGTAGCGCGGCGGCAGTGGGGTCGAGCTGGCGGTTCATCAACCGCTCGCTGCGTTGGACCACGCTGACGCGCATGCCGCGTTTGCGCAGCCCCTCGGCGGCTTCCAGGCCCAGCAGGCCACCGCCGATTACCACCGCGCGGTTGTTGTCGGCAGGGGCCTCGTCGGCTATGCGGGTCAGCGCCGCGGCGTCGTCGAGATCGCGAAAGCCGTGCACGCCGGCCTGTCGAATGCCCGGCACGTCGGGCATCGCCGGTCGCGAGCCGGTGGCCAGCACCAGCCGGTCGTAGGCCAGCTCGCGGCCGGCGTCGGTGATCACGCGACGCGCCCCGCGCTCGATGGTCTCGACCCGTTCGCCGAGCACCAACTCGACGCCCTGGTCGGCATACCAATCGCGCTCGCGCAGGGTCAGTGCCGAACGCTCGGCTTCGCCCGCCAGCCAGGGCGACAGCAGGATGCGGTTATAGGCCGGCGCGCGTTCGTCGCCGATCACGGTGATGTGACGGGGGCGCTGCTCGCGCTTGAGCAGCGCCTCGAGCAGGCGATGCCCGGCCATGCCATTGCCGACGATCAGCAGGCGCTCGATTGCGGACATGTCGTGTCCCTCTTGCGGCTTCATGGCTTTCCTCCCAGCCGGAGCGGCTAACGAAACGCAAAAGGCGCCTGACGGCGGGAAGACTCGAGGGTCTTCGCTCCGTCAGGCGCCTTTGCCTGTAGTAGTCCTGCTCGCATTGTCGTGAACGTCGATGCCGGCGGGCCGACAGTCGGGATCGTCTTTGATCCGGGTCATAGCCTGAACGAAGCGAATGGCGTGCCAAAGCCGAGTCTATCCACGCCGATTCAGCGCCTTGGCGCCATTCGGGCCGTTTACGACGCTCCTCGGGGGTGGTCCCGACGAGCGCTGGTTGTGCATCGGCGGGCGATTTTGCACCAGCGTTGCGCGCGCCCTGCGCCGATAAGCGTCCCTTGCCGCTCATGGACTGACACGCTGGCACCCACCTGCTTGTTTTGATTTAAGAAACACCGATAGGGTGCGATTCTTGCTGCATCCTGGTCACCAGGCGTCGATGCGTTCTGGCGGGACGGCCAGCGGCGGTCAGTCCAGCTGCATACAGAAAGCGCGTGACGCCAACCAGTCAGTCAGCATTCAGGCAAAGGGGCCCGATCCGCATCCGCGGGGCGGGCCCCTTTTGCATCGCGGGAGGCGAAATGACCAGGACCGCCACGACATGCCCCTACTGCGGAGTCGGCTGCGGGGTGATCGCCAGCGTCGAGAAGGGGGCGGTCAGCGCCGTCGAGGGCGATCGCGACCACCCGGCCAACTTCGGCCGGCTGTGCGTCAAGGGCTCGGCGCTGCATGAAACGCTCGGCGAACACGGTCGACTGACCCGGCCTCGGGTCGACGGCGTCGAGGTCGACTGGGGCAGCGCGCTCGACAGCGTCGCCGCGCGACTGCAAGCGACCCAGGCCGAGCATGGCCGCGAATCGGTCGCCGCATATCTTTCGGGGCAGTTGCTGACCGAGGATTATTACGTGGCCAACAAGCTGTTCAAGGGCTTCCTCGGCACGCCGCACCTGGATACCAACTCGCGGTTGTGCATGGCCTCGGCGGTGGCCGGCTATAAGCGGGCATTCGGCGCCGACGCGGTGCCTTGCAACTACGAGGATCTCGAAGAGGCCGAACTGGTGGTACTGGCCGGCTCCAACCTGGCCTGGAACCACCCGGTGCTGTTTCAGCGCCTACGCACCGCCAAGCAGCGCAATCCGCTGCTGCGGGTGGTGGTCATCGACCCGCGCGTCACCGACACCTGCGAGATCGCCGATCTCTACCTGGGTATCCGGCCCGGCAGCGACGCGCGGCTGTTCAACGGCCTGCTGGCCTGGATGGAGGCCAGTAATCGACTCGATCGCGTCTATCTGGCAAGGCACACCCAAGGCATCGAGGAGGCCTTGGCCGCCGCTCGCGAGGACGATTGCTCGATCGAGGCGATCGCCGCCGATTGCGACGTCGACCCGGAGCGTCTGGAGACGTTCTTCTACTGGTTCGCCACGCAACTGCACGTGGTGACGCTGTATTCCCAGGGCGTCAATCAGTCGAGCAGCGGCACCGACAAGTGCAACGCGATCATCAACTGCCACCTGGCCGGCGGCAAGATCGGCCTGCCCGGCGCCGGGCCGTTCTCGATCACCGGCCAGCCCAATGCCATGGGCGGGCGCGAGGTGGGCGGGCTGGCCAATCAGTTGGCCGCGCACATGGACTATCACACGCCCGGCGCCATCGATCGCCTCACGCGCTTCTGGTCGACCGCTTCGCTGACCCCGAGCCTGCCCGAGGGGCCGGGGCACAAGGCGGTCGAGCTGTTCGACGCCATCGAGCGCGGCGAGGTCCGGGCACTGTGGATCATGGCCACCAACCCCGGCGTCAGCCTGCCCGACGCCAACCGCGTGCGTCGTATCCTCGCGGCCTGCCCGCTGGTGATCGTCTCAGACTGCATGGCCAACGCCGATATCCTGCAGTACGCCGACATCGTGCTGCCGGCCTCGAGTTGGGCCGAGAAGGACGGCACGGTGACCAATTCAGAGCGGCGCATCTCGCGCCAGCGCGGCATGTTGCCGCCACCGGGAGAGGCCCGCCACGACTGGTGGATCATCAGCCAGGCGGCTACCCGACTGGGCTTCGGCGAGGCGTTCGATTACACGCATCCCTGCGATATCTTCGCCGAGCACGCGCGGCTATCGGGTTTCGATAACCCGCTCGACAAGCGGGGCGAGGGCGCGCGGCTGTTCGATATCTCGGGCCTCGCCGGGCTCGACCGCTCCGGCTACGATGCGCTGGCGCCGATCCAGTGGCCGGTCAACGCCAAGGCTCCCGAGGGCACCGCGCGACTGTTCAGTGATGGCCGTTTCGCCACGCCGGATGGTCGCGCCCGGCTGGTCGCCGTGCGCCCGCGCGGCCCCGAGCAACTGCTTAGCGCGGCCAGACCGCTGCGCCTGAACAGCGGCCGGGTGCGCGATCAGTGGCACACCATGACGCGCACCGCGCGCGCACCACGGCTGATGAACCACCGCGCCGAGCCGTTCATCGAGCTGCACCCCGCGGACGCCGCCCGCCATGGCCTAGACGACCAGCGGCTGGCGCGGCTCGAAGGCGCCGGTGGCGACTACATCGGCCGGGTGCGAGTCTCCAATGTGCAGCGGCGTGGCGAGGTGTTCGTGCCCATGCACTGGAACGACAGCTTCAGCGGCCGTGCACGCATGGGCGGGCTGTTCGCCGGGCACACCGACCCGGTTTCCGGACAGCCGGAATCCAAGCACGGCGCCGTGGGCTTGGCGCCCTTGAATACCGGCTGGGAGGCCACGCTGCTTCTTGCCGCCGATCACGATGACGATCCCATCTGGCGCGACGACAGTGCCTACTGGGCCTACATCCCGCTGGCGAACAGCCGGCGCTGGCAACTGGCCGGCGGCGAGAACGGCGAAGCGCCGAAAGACTGGCTGAGCTGGGCCACGGCCAAGCTGCCCGGCGAGCCGGCGCTGTGGGCCGAGGACGCTGGCAGCGGGCGCTTGCGGGCGGCAGGCTTCGAGAACGGCCGCCTCCGCTGGTGGCTGATGGTCGGCTCGCCCGTCGAATTGCCGACACTCAACTGGCTGGACGAGCGCTTCGCCGAGGCGGCCGTCGACACGCCGCTGTCCGGTGGTCAGCGTCGCCGCCTGCTGGCCGGCTGCGCTGTCGGCGACACCGATGCCGGCCCCACCGTGTGCAGTTGCCACCAGGTCGGCAAAAGGGCGATCGTCGAGGCTATTCGCGCCGGCGACTCCAGCGTCGAGGCACTGGGCGCGCGGCTGGCCTGTGGCACCCAGTGCGGTTCCTGCATTCCCGAGTTGAAATCCCTGATCGAAGAGGAGATAGCCCATGCTGTCGCCAGTAAGGAACCTGAAAGCGAGGCGCTCTGAGCTCCCCAAGCTAGCGTTGTCCAACCCGGTGCTGTCTAGCCTACTGGCGCGCCTGGCCGAGGGCGCCTCGCGGGCGGCGTCGGCACTGGCCGGGTTGAACCGCAACGAGGCGACGCCGGACCCCTTCGGCCATGGCGAGTGCCGCCGCGGCAGGGTCTATCTGGTCGGCGCCGGGCCGGGCAGCGCTGACCTGCTCACGTTGCGAGCCGCGCGGTTGCTGGCCCAGGCCGATGCCATCGTCTACGACCGCCTGGTCGGCGACGCCATCCTGGCGATGATTCCCAGCGGTCGCGAGCGTTACTACGTCGGCAAGGCGGCCGGGCACCACAGCGTGCCGCAGGCCGAGATCGGGGCGCTGCTGGTCAGGCTGGCCGGCGAGGGCAAGTCGGTCGTGCGCCTGAAGGGCGGCGATCCCGCCATCTTCGGTCGCATGGGCGAGGAGATCGGCGCCCTGTATGCCGCCGACGTTTCCGCCGAGATCGTCCCCGGTATCACCGCCGCCTCGGGTGCGGCCGCGGCGATGGGCATGGCGCTCACCGACCGCGCCCACGCCCAGCAGCTGCGCTTCGTCACCGCCCAGCTGTGCCGCGAGGGCGGCGAGCCGGACTGGGCCTCGCTGGCCCGGCGCGACGAAACGCTGGTGTTCTATATGGGGCTGGCCAAGGTCGAGGCGATCAGCCACGGGCTGCGCGGCGCCGGGTTGCCCGATGACTGGCCGATGATGCTCATCGCCAATGCCTCGCTGGCCGAACAGCGGACGTTGATCGGCACCCTGGCCGACATGCCGCAGGCACTCGTCGACAATCCGCTGCCATCACCGTGTCTGATCGTGGTGGGCAGCGTGGTGAAGATGGCCGTCCAGGCGCAGCGCCAAGAGACGATGCCGGAGGAGGCATGAGGGCACTTCCAGGCCTCGCTCAGGCCACTTAGGCCTGGGCGACGATCTGGCTAGATACCCGGGGGTGAACCATAATCAACGCCTGAAACAGGAAATGATTCAAATCAGGCGGGCAGCGACGCTGTGGCAACGAGAGGCTTCATTCCTACCTCAGGCAGGGAGAGCAAGCATGACCGCAGGTTCCCACTCCCCCGGCACCTTGATGATCCGCAAGCTGGAAAGCATCTTTCATCTCTCCGACGAGGAAAAACAGGCGCTCCGGGACTTGCCGGTACAGGTCGCCAACCTCAAGGCCGATCAGGACATCGTGCGTCTCGGCGATCGCCCCTCCCAATGCTGCTTGATCCTGAATGGCTTCACCTGCGTCTACAAGCTGACCTCCGATGGCAAGCGCCAGATCCTGGCCCTGCACGTTCCCGGCGATATACCGGATCTGCAAAGTCTGCACCTAAGAGTCATAGACAATAGCATCGCCCCGATCAGCCCCTGCACGGTCGGGTTCATTCAACACAAGGACTTGCGCAACGTGTGCGAGCGCTATCCCCGCCTCACCGCCGCCTTCTGGCGCGAGACGCTGGTGGATGCCTCGATCTTCCGGGAATGGCTGCTCAACATCGGACGACGCGAGTCCTATAGTCGAATGGCCCATCTTCTCTGTGAACTCCTGACTCGTCTGAAGGCGGTCAAGCTTGTCGAGAATGACATGTTCGACCTGCCGGTTACCCAGGCCGAACTGGCGGACTTGCTTGGCACCAGCACGGTCCATGCGAACCGAGTGCTGCAGGTGCTTCGCGCCGACGGTCTGGTCCAGACCAAGGGAGCGCAGGTGACCATCCCCGACTGGCAGAAGTTGAAGGATGCGGGCGATTTCGATCCTCTCTACCTCCACCTCGAAAGAAGCGGCGCCGAATAGGACTTAGACAACCATTGGCGGCTTGACTACGGTTTCAGGGAGGCAATGGATTGGCTCTGGCATCGCCCAGTTTCTCGATCATCATGTTTGATGATGCCCCGGTGGCCTGTCTGTCACGCTGCAGAGCCCTGCACGATGGATCGATGCAGGTTGGCCTGGGACCGATTTCTCGTTTTCACCCGTCTTTTAGGCCTTTACAGGCCGCCGTCAGGGGGCCGGAGCGCCGACCATTGCCTGGTCTGTTCGGTCAAGGTCGGGTCTTGCGACCCGATCAGTTGCGGCCCGACCGTCCGTGGCGACCGATACAGCGCCCCAGAACAACCCGACCGACTGATGGGCCTGACAGGGAGAAATCAGCCATGGCCAAGGCCAACGCTAGCGATTGCACGATTGTCTATGATGGGGAGCGTCTGACGGGCAAGGCGGGCACGCCGCTCGTCCAATTTCTCGAAGCGCACGATATCGACCTGCCGCATGTTTGCTACCACCCTTCGCTGGGGCCGATCGAGACCTGCGACACCTGCTGGGTCGAGATCGATGGCGAACTCAAGCGCGGCTGCACCATAAACGCCGAGGAGGGGCTGGCCGTTTCCAGCCAGGACGGCTTCGCCAAGGCCGCCCGCGAAGAGGGCATGGACCGGTTGCTGAGCAAGCACGAGCTTTATTGCACGGTCTGCGAGAACAACAACGGTGACTGCACCCTTCACAACACGATGGTGGACATGCAGATCCCCATCCAACGCTACGAATTCCAGCGCAAGCCCTACGAGAAAGATACCTCCAGTCCGTTCTACACCTACGATCCCGACCAGTGCATTCTATGCGGGCGTTGTGTCGAGGCCTGCCAGAACGTCGAGGTCAACGAGACGCTGTCCATCGATTATTCGATGGAGAACCCGCGGGTACTCTGGGACGGCGGCGAGCGGATCGACGATTCCAGCTGCGTGCATTGCGGCCATTGCGTCACCGTGTGTCCCTGCAATGCGCTGATGGAAAACACCATGCAGCCCGATGCCGGGCCGTTCACGGCGATGCCGCAGTCGCTCAAGCGGCCGATGATCGACATCATCAAGACCCTCGAGCAGACCGTCAGCGCCACGCCGGTCACCGGCTTGTCCGAAATGGACATGCACTGGCGCCAGCCGGAGATCAAGCGCACCAAGACCGTGTGCACCTACTGCGGGGTCGGCTGTTCCTTCGAAATGTGGACGCGCGATCGGCATATTCTGAAGATCCAGCCGGTGGAGGAGGCACCGGCCAACGGCATCTCGACCTGCATCAAGGGCAAGTTCGCCTGGGATTTCGTCAACAGCGAGAAGCGCCTGACCATGCCGCTGATCCGCGAAAACGGGCGCTTTCGCGAAGCCGGCTGGGACGAGGCCCTGGACCTGGTCGCGCGGCGCCTGCTGGAAACTCGTGACAAGTACGGGCCTGACAGCCTGGGTTTCATCGGTTCGAGCAAGGCCAGCAACGAAGAGGCCTATCTGACCCAGAAGATCGCCCGGCTGATCATCGGCACCAACAGCGTCGACAACTCGTCGCGCTACTGCCAGAACCCGGCGACCAAGGGCTTGTTCCGCACCGTCGGCTATGGCGGCGACGCCGGTTCCATCGAGGATATCCAGAAGGCCGAAGTGGTGGTCATCGTCGGTAGCAACACCGCCGAGAACCACCCGGTCATCGCCTCGCGGATCAAGGCGGCGCAGAAGCTGCACGGCCAGAAGGTCATCGTCATCGATCCGCGCAAGCATGAAATGGCCGAGCGCGCCGACATCTACCTGAAGCCCAAGGCCAGCACCGACCTGATCATGGCGTCGGCGCTGTCGCGCTACATGTTCGACAACGGCTACGCGGACCAGGAATTCCTCGACAAGTGGGTCAACAAGGTCGACGAGTACCGTGAGTCGCTTGAGCCGTTCACGCTGGAATTCGCCGAGGAAAAGACCGGCATTTCCAAGCAGGAACTGATCGACACCGCGGAGATGATCGGCAAGGCGGGCAGCGTCTGCCTGCTATGGGCGATGGGCATCACCCAGCACAGCCATGGCTCGGATACCAGCACGGCGCTCTCCAACCTGCTGGTGGTGACCGGCAACTACGGCAAGCCCGGCACCGGGGGCTACCCCATGCGCGGTCACAACAACGTCCAGGGCGCCAGCGACTTCGGCTGCCTTCGCAACATGTACCCGGGCTACGAGAAAGTCTCCGATGACTCGGCCCGCGAACGCTGGGCCAAGGGCTGGGGCGTGCCCAAGGAGCGGCTCTCCGACAAGGTCGGCGAGGGCAACTTCCTGATGGTGCAGTCCGCCGAAAAGAATGAACTCAAGGCGATGTACGTCATCGGCGAGGAAACCGCCTTCTCAGACGCCGACAGCGCCAACGTGCATGCGGCCTTCGAGAAGCTCGATTTCATGGTCGTGCAGGACATTTTCCTGAGCCGTACCGCCGAGTTCGCCGACGTGGTGCTGCCGGGCGCGCCGAGCGTCGAGAAGGAGGGTACCTTCGTCAACACCGAACGGCGCATCCAGCGCTTCTACGAAGTCATGCCACCGCTTGGCGACAGCCGTCCCGACTGGCGAATTCTCACCGATCTGGCCGCGCGCATGGGCTACGACTGGGGTTATACCCACCCCTCGCAGATCATGGAGGAGTGCGCCAGCATCTCGCCAATGTTCGCCGGCGTGACCTACGAGCGCCTCGAAGGTTGGAAGTCGCTGCAGTGGCCGGTCAAGGCCGACGGCAGCGATTCGCCCTTGCTCTATACCGAGGGCTTTCACTCCGAGGATGGCAAAGCCAGCCTCTATCCGCTGGAGTGGAAGGAGCCGGAGGAGGCGCCCGACGAGAAGTACCGCTTCTTTCTGGACAACGGGCGGATGCTCGAACACTTCCAGGCTACCAATCAGACCGGTCGTGGGCCGCGCATCTGGGAGGAAGCGCCGGGCTGGTTCGTCGAGGTCAGCCCCGAGCTTGCCGCCGAGAAGGGGATCGAGGATGGCACCTGGGTATGCCTCAGCTCGCGTCGTGACAGCATCGAGGTTAGGGCGCTGGTCACCGACCGGGTCAGCGGCGACACGCTGTTCCTGCCCATCCATCAGGGCAAGTCCGGCGTCAATGCGCTGACCGGCGAGCACCACGATCCCGATGTCGATACGCCGGCCTACAAGGAAACGGCCGTCAATCTCGAGGTGCTGCCCAGAGAGAAGGGCGAGCCACCGCTGAAGCGAAACAATTATCGCTATGGCCACCGCACGCCGACCAAGGGCGTCCCGGTCGAGGTCAAATGGATGCAGGAGGATTACGTGGAACCGCCTGCCCAGCAATCCAATCCGAGGAAAATGTAATGGCTGAACGAATCTCGCATACCGTGACGCCGCCCAAGATCGGACCGGATGCTCACGAAGAGCTCGAGCGGCTACTGCAGACCATGCACGAACACGGCGTGCTGCGCTTCGCCAACGACGTGGTGGCAGCCAACCCCCAGATCGCGCAGGTGCTCGTCGGCGGGCTTCAGAAGGAGGGTACGCTCAATGCGATCCAGAACGTTTCCGTACTGGGCATGGCGTTGTCGACCATCGAGCCCAGAGACTTCTATCGCGTTACGTTCGCGCTGCGCGATGGCATCCAGCAGATCAGCCAGCACCAGCCCAATGACCAGGACCACGACTCGCCGGGCGTGACCGGTGCCTACAAGATGCTTCACGACGAGGAGTTGTGGCATGCGATCACCCCCCTGATCGATGGGCTCAAGGCGTTCGCCGAGCGACTCGGCAAACCCGTGGACAAGCCGGTGACGGACTTCACCGGCAAGCCGACCGACGGGCCTTGAGTGTGTTGCGCACTCGTTGCGATCTTAGCGATAGCCCGGGTCAGTGACTCACGCATGGCGTTACTGACCCGGGTATGGAAAACCTGATCGAAACCAGGATCGGCTGCGACACAAGTAGCCGCGGGTCTATCCGGCTGGGCAGCGAGCCCGTCGCCGGGTACACTCCGCGGCTTTCGCATGTTGGCCCTTTCCATCTTGCAGGTACGCCCATGAGCCAGTTGCCGCCTTGTCCGCAGTGCACTTCCGAATACACCTACGAGGACATGAGTCTCTACGTCTGTCCCGAATGCGCACATGAATGGCCGAAAGACGCCTCCTCGGAAGGCGCTGGCGACGAGCGGGTGATCACCGATGCCAATGGCAACCCGCTGCAGGACGGCGACACCGTCAGCGTCATCAAGGATCTCAAGGTCAAGGGCTCGTCATCGGTCGTAAAAGTGGGCACCAAGGTCAAGAACATCCGCCTGGTCGACGGCGATCACGATATCGACTGCAAGATCGACGGCGTCGGCGCGATGAAGTTGAAATCCGAGTTCGTGAAGAAGGCATAACCGCTGCCTGGGCGGCTTATTCAGTGCAATACGAACGGGCGCTTTCACTCTCTTGAACGGATGACCGCCGAATCGGGTCAATTCAGTTACCGTTTGGCCAGATAGCCGGTCGTGCCCCATACTTGATGCCTAGGCAAGAAATCGTTGGATCAGATCAGCAGAGACACTGTGGCCAGGGGCTTCATTCCTGCCCTATGCCAGGAGCACAATCATGACCGCAGGTTCTCACATCCCCAATACGCTGATGATCCGCAAGCTGGAAAGCATCTTTCCACTCTTCGATGACGAGAAGCAGGCGCTCCAGGACTTACCGGTGCAGGTGAAGGCTTTCAAGGTTGATCAGGATATTGTGAGCATCGGCGAGCGACCTTCCCACAGCTGCTTGATTCTGGAGGGGATTACTTGTACTTACAAGCTGACCTACGAGGGCAAACGCCAGATCATGGCCCTGCATGTTCCTGGTGACATCCCGGACTTGCAAAGCCTCCACCTAGAGCTCATGGACTTCAGCATTGCCCCGATTAGTAGCCCCAGCACGGTCGGTTTCATCCAGCATGAGGACTTGCGTCGCCTGTGTGAGCGCTATCCCCGTCTCACCGCCGCTTTCTGGCGCGAAACGCTGGTGGACGCCTCGATCTACCGTGAATGGCTACTCAACATTGGTCGACGCGAGGCCTACTCCCGGATGGCTCATCTTATCTGTGAGTTCCTGTTCCGCCTGAATGCAGTGGGCCTCGTTGGGGGAGATACTTTCAACCTGCCAGTCACTCAGACTGCGCTGGCGGATGCGACTGGCATCAGCTCGGTCCACATGAGTCGTGTCCTTCAGGCGCTTCGTGCCGATGGCCTGATTAAGTCCAACAGAACGCAGGTGACCGTCCCCGACCTGGAAAAGTTGAAGGAGGCCGGTGAGTTCGACCCTCGTTATCTTCATCTAGAGAAGAAAAAGGGTGCAGCATGAGCTAAGCCCCGCCGGTCAAGCTGTTCAGATTCTTCTCAATCTGGCGGGGCACTGTTCAGAGAATAAGTAAACACTGAAAATTGTAATGGTGAAGGCATCGAACGGGTGCCTTGAAAGATTACTTGCATATGGCAAGTGCTCTGATACCGCAGGTCTCAATTTGTTGTCAGTCCACGGAGGCGTCAGTGTCCCGGGCTTGCATGCCGGTAGATGCAGATAAGTCACAATCGGCAAGCAATAATTACATACCTCTTGGGTTTCTTTGCTTTTCTTAAAGACATGTTTTAACGCGCTGATTATATATGTGTTGTAGGTGCCACATTTTTCTGTGCAAATTCCTTGCAAAGCAAATTGGATGGTTGCGTTATAATGCATAGTATAAATATTCTATAAACCGTGAATTAATCTGACTTAAACTCAGGTTAAGTCATCATGTTGAGAGGTTTAGTATGAATAAATGAAATGCGCTTAAGTGATAGTTTTTATTGTGCGCGGATGCTGAATATTTGTGCCATTTGGTAAGCCGCTAAAGCAGTGGGTTACTGGTTGAAAGTAATGTCTGCGTAGCCGGTCACGTCCTATAAGAAGTGTCGATTACAAAGTCAGTAGCTATTACCAAGGAGGTGAGTGTTATGAAACGTGTAATAAGTTTGTCATTGGGTTGCGCGCTGCTAGCTTCCGCATTGGTCTTGTCAGAGGCCGCGCTTGCTCAATCGGGAAGATGCCTTGCGCCTGATTTTGGGCTGGAACGTGGTTATCGAGGTGACTCGCCTGCATCCGCCCAAAACATTTGTAGTCCAAATATTCTTCGAAATCGCTCGGCGGGGGGCGTGCCTGGCATGTCGCTAGTGCCCCATGGTGGTGTCGACGCTCGGCAGCATAGCCCGGCAGGTAAAGCCCTCGGCGATACGCGCACCTTATACAACGTCAGCCCGCTGGTGAGCGATTCGGGGCTTTGATGGCGTTCAATCCCCTGGCCTCGCTTGCGTGTGAGGCCAGGCTTCGGTTCGACACCGCTTCTGGCACTTTCCTTCAACTTTCTTTCTTCATCAACTGACCTGATCTCCCTTTAGCGGCTTCACTCGATAATCGAGGCGAAGTAATCGTTCACTCTGGTTAGCGCGGGCTTGATCAGCGGGGCATCGAGTCGACGCCTCATCAATTCCTCTTCGCCAGCGTAGCTGTAGGTGATTGCTTGGGCGGCGAGCCAGCGCAGCGGCTCGGGTTCCCAGCGTTTGATCAACCGGCGATGGCTGGTATTGGCGAAAGCCCAGGGCTTGTCGGTTAACGAGGTTTCGCGTTCGAGAATCAGCTCGGCCAGAGTGCGGCCGAACAGGTGCGAGGCGGCGACACCCTCGCCGGCATAGCCGCCGGCGGTGGCTATGCCGGTTTGCCGGTCGACGATGGCGTGCGGACGGAAATTGCGCGACAGCCCCAGCGAGCCGCCCCAGCCGTGAGTGATTCGTACCTCTTGGAGCGCTGGAAACAACTCGGCGAGCAGGTCGCGGCGCATGGCGATGGCCGCGTCGTTGATCGGCTGGTCGTGCTTGACCCTGGCGCCGAAACGGTAGCTACCGCGGGCGCCGAAGATCAACCGGCCGTCGGCAGAGCGGTGGCCGTAGGTGATGATACGGCTGGCATCGGCGAAGGCGGGGCGCTCGGCCATGCCGATCTCGCGCCAGGTCTCGTCGCTTAGCGGCTCGGTGGCGATCACCATGCTCTGCACCGGGATGATGTGTCGGCGAAAGTCATGGAAGCGTTCGGCATAGCCCTCGGTGGCGCAGACGATGGTTGTCGCCTCGATGGCGCCCTCGTGAGTGCTCACTTCGCGGCTGGCTAGGGTCGTGGCACGGCTTCGCTCGTAGATCGTCACGCCCAGGCGTCCCAATGCCTCGGCCAGCCCGGCGATCAGCTTGGCCGGGTTCAGCGTGGCCACGTGACGGTGGAAGATCGCCCCGTAGCCGTCGCGAAAACGGGCCTTTTCGGCGAGCTGGTCGGCGTCGAGCCAGTAGCAGGCGTCCTCGCCGTGGCCCAGCGCATGCAGATGGTCGAGATAAGCGCGCTGAATGGCGACCTGATCGGGATAGCGCGCCGCGGCGTAGAGCGCGCCGCCCTTGTTGAAGTCCGCCGCGATACCTTCCCGGGCCAGCACGTCGCCAATGGCGTCGACGTTGTCGGCGAGCAACCGGCAGCAGGCCTGGCGCTCTTCCAGCGGGAGCGCGCCGATGTGGCGTTCCAGCCCGGCGAGGTTGCCGATCACCCAGCCGCCGTTGCGCCCCGAGGCGCCATGGCCGACGCGTTCGGCCTCGAGTACGGCGATATCCAGCGCGGGGTCCAGCGTCTTCAGATAATAAGCGCTCCATAGCCCGGTGAAGCCGCCGCCGACGATCGCCACATCGGCCTTGTGCCGGCCTTCCAGCCGCGGGCGCGGTGCGCGCGGCGCGACGGTGGAGGACCAGAAGTTGCCCTGATTGATGATCTGCATGGCATTCCCGTTCAGCGTTAGCGCAGGCGCTCGAGGAGTTGGTAGTACCACATGCCGGCGGCGAGCAGTGAATTGCCCAACCGGTCGTTGAATGGGATGCGCAGATGCTTGACGTTGGCGAAGGCGTCGAACTCCTCGAGGCTGCCGGCGACGGCATTGGCGATGATCTCGCCGACGATATGCGAGGTGGCGATGCCATGGCCGGAGTAGCCCTGGGCGTAGTAGACGTTGTCGGAGAGTTTGCCGAGCTGAGGGATGCGGTTGATGACGATGCCGGCCATGCCCTGCCACTGGAAATCGATGTCGATACCCGCCAGTTGGGGGAAGGTGTGCTCGAGCCGTGGCCGCAACTCGGCGCCGATGTCGTGTGAATCGCGGCCGGAATAGTTGGCGCCGCCGCCGAACAGCAGGCGCCTGTCGGCGGTCAGGCGGTAATAATCGAGGACGAAGCGCGTGTCGTAGACGGCCAGGTCGTCGGGATCGATCTCGGCGGCGAGTTCGGCGCTCAGTGGCGCGGTGGTGACGATACCCAGGGCGGCGGGAAACAGTCGCCCACCGAGCGTGCGACGTTCCAGCCGATGATAGGCGTTGCCGGCGAGGATCACGCTGTCCGCCGTCACGCGTCCATGCTCGCCGATCACGGCGGGACGCTCGCCATGCTCGATGCGTGCCACCGGCGAGTGCTCGAAGATCTCTGCACCCATGCTCACCGCCGCACGGGCCTCGCCGAGGCACAGATTCAGCGGATGCAAATGCATGTTGTAGTCGTTGCGAATCGCGCCATGGTAGAGCTCGGTGCCGACGACGCGGCGGACCGCGCCGGCGTCCAGCCAGTGAACATGCTCGCCGATGGCGTGGCGCTGAGATTCCTCGAAGTCCTTGCGCAGTGCCATCAGGTGACCCGGCTTGTAAGCCGCCTGCAGATGACCGTGCTTGAGATCGCAGGGAATGGCATATTTCTCGACGCGCTCGCGGATGATCCGGTGGCCCCGCCAACGCAGGTTCCAGACGAATTCGCCGGCGGCGTCGCCCAGGGTGCGGGGCATCTGCTTGGCCATGGCGTCCTGGCCGGAGAGACTGCCGGTGACCTGGCCGCCGTTGCGCCCACTGGCGCCCCAACCGATCTTCCGGGCTTCGACGACGGCGACGCGATAACCGCGCTCGGCGAGTTCCACCGCCGTGGCCACGCCGGTGAAGCCGCCGCCGACGATCGCCACGTCGACCCGATGTTCGCCCTCGAGACGCGGATAGTCGGATTCCTCGACGATCGATGCAGCGTAATAGGAGTCGCAGCGGGTCCGGGTCATGCCTGGGCCTGGTTGGCAGGCGGCGCTGGATCGGCCGACTGAGGGTTTGTCTTTAGAAGAAGCTAACGCTAGCAGGGCGACGTGACGGCGGCAACTGCGGCGAGAATCGACGCGGCCAGCCAGGGTGTGCCGGCTGGCCGGCGATGCGTGCCGCTAGCTGCCGGCCGAGCCCGAGGCGGCCTCGAACGCCTCGGCGCCGGTCAGCGTGCGGGTCTCATTGGCGAAATCATAATGCGCGGGTTTCTCGTCGATGAATATCTGCAGCGTCATCTTCCAGGGCTCGCCATTGTCGATCAGCCCCGCGGGGATCTCATAATGATCGCCCGCCTTGAGGCGATAGAAGAGATGCGTGCCGCAGTGGCGGCAGAAACCGCGCTCGGCCCACTCCGACGAGGCGTAGACGCTGACGCTTTCCTCGCCATCGATGGCCACCCGATCCTGGCAATCGATGGCCAGCAGCGGGCCGCCGCCCCAGGTCTGGCACATGTGGCAGTGACAGACGCTCACTTTATGCTGGGCTACCGCCACGCTCAGGGTCACGGCACCGCACAGGCACGCGCCCTGGCATTCACGCTCGACTGACATGGTTTCGTCCTCGTTGAATTTGACACGTTAGCAATGGCGGCGCGCTGCCGGCGGCCGGTAAGCGCCATCCAGTGTAGCCGTGGCTTGCGCGGGTCGCCGTGATGGCCGCTTCACCGCGCGCGATGTCGCTGCGCCCGCCGCTTCGATAGCGCCGCGGCGGCATCCTCCTTCAGCGGCAGGTCGGCGGCCCATTGGATATCGCCGCGGCAATGGCCCATGTCGTCGAGTATCGCGTCGTCGTAGGCGAGCAGCGGCAGGAAGCGCTGCCTGAAGGCGCGACGGCGTTTGCGGTTGCCCAGCCAGATGCGCAGGCGTTTCTCGAGCGCATCGATCAGCCCGAGTGGCGGCATAGCCGGCATATAGACGTCGGGGAATTGCGCACGCTCGGGTTGTGGCTCACGGAGCCGCGGACGGTTGGCCTGGTTGAGGTCATTCATGACGATCTCTCCTCGTGGCCGCTCGTCTTGGCGAGTAGCCGTTTCAGGGAATGTCGATGAGGGTCGCGACCTCGGAATCCAGCTTGGCCCGAGTTATTGATTCACACAAACGAAAAGAACTACAGTAAGGTTTAAGAAAATCTGAAAGGTTGTTCGCCATGACGAAGCTCGGTACGTCCCCTGACGTCGCGCATCAACGCCCGTCCGACTGCGGCGGTTCCTCGGCCTTGCCGCTGCTGGACAGCGATGTGCTGCGCTCCTTCGTGGCCATCGCCGAGAGCGGCAGCTTCACGCGGGCGGCGCACAACGTGTTCCGTACGCCGTCGGCGTTGAGCATGCAGATCAAGCGGCTCGAGGAGACGCTTGGCCAATCGCTGTTCGTGCGCGAGGCGCGGCGGGTGAGACTGACCCCTCAGGGGGAGGTGTTGTTGGGCTACGGTCGCCGCCTGCTGCGCCTCAACGAGGAAGCGGTCGCTCATTTCATTGCGCCGCCACTGGAGGGTACGGTGCATTTCGGCTCGCCCGACGACGTCGGTTCGCGCATCCTGCCGCGGGTATTGGCTCAGTTCGCACGCTCGCATCCCGGCGTTCAGGTCGAGGTGGTGGTCGGGCGTAGCATCGAACTGCTCGAGCGGCTGGATGCCGGTGAACTCGACCTGGCGCTGGTGACCGTCGGCAATCAGGGCCTGCCAGCCGAGCGCGGCGAGGTGGTGTTCAGCGAGCCGCTGGTGTGGGCGAGCCTCGAGGGCGGCGTGGCCATCGAGCGTACGCCGCTGCCGTTGGCACTGGCCAATCACGGCTGCGCCTGGCGGGGCATGGCCCTCGGCGCGCTGGATCGCGCCGGGATCGAGTACCGCGTGGCCTACACCAGCGAAAACTGCGCCGGGCAGGAGGCCGCGCTGCTCGCCGACCTAGCGGTGGCGCCGCTGCCGCCGAGCCTGGTCCGCGCACCGGTCAGGGTCGTCGACGCCGGCGTCGGCCTGCCGCCCCTGGGCGAATATCAGGTCGCGCTGGTGCGTGGCGCCAACATAGGCTCGGCCAGCGAGGTGCTGGGCGGGCACGTCGTCGAGGCACTGCAGGGGCTGCGCTAACCGAGGCTAGATACTCTCGCGGAACTGCGCCGCTTCGTCGCTCAGCCACTCGATGAAGCGCCGTACCGTCGGTGGCGCACTGCCGGCAGCGGGCAGAATCAGATCGTAGGTGAATGGCGAGTCGATGACGTAGCGCTCACCGAAAGGCCGCACCAGCACCCCGCTGGCCAGGCGATCGGCGACCACGGCCGGATTGGCGAGCATCACGCCGCGCCCGGCGATCGCCTGGTCGAGCGCCAGCCCCGAGAGCGAGTAGCGGCGTTGGATCGTTACCTCTACGTCGGCCAGGCCGGCGGCGTCGAACCACTCCCGCCAACCGGGGAAGACGGTGCTTTGCCGCGATTGCCAGACGACTTCCAGCAGCGAATGGGCGAGCAGGTCGGCGGGGGTCTCGATGGGTGTGCGCTCAAGCAAGGCGGGGGCGCAGACCGGAAACAGTTCGTCCTCGAACAGCCGCACACTCTGTACGCCCGGCCAGGGACCGCGGCCATAGCGAATGGCGAGCCGTGCCCCGTCGCCTTGCCAACTGGGCGAGATCAGCGCCTGACTGGCATCCAGCGAGATCTCCAGGTGGGCCTCCTGAGCCTCGAACGCCGCCAGGCGCGGCAGCAGCCAGAGCTGGGTGAAGGAGGGCGGGGCACTGAGGAGTAGCGTCTTCGCACTCCGTGAGCGTTCACTCGCCGCCCTGACGCCGGCGGCGATCCGCTCGAGTCCCGCCTCCACCTCGGCGGCCAGCTGTCGCCCGGTTTCGTTCAGATGGACGCCGCTGGGGTGGCGCTCGAACAGTGCGGCGCCGAGTCTGTCCTCGAGTTGCTTGACCTGCCGGCTGACCGCACCGGGGGTCACGCTGAGCCGGTCCGCGGCGGTCTTGAAGCTTTCTTCGCGGGCCGCCTCGACGAAGGCACGGAGCGCATTGAGAGGAAGCCGTTCGATCTGCATGGCGTGAGTTTTCCTGAGCCTGGAGGGGCAGATTAATCGTTTGGCCCGAGTCGGGGCAAATGCTGCACTGAGCGCCCGTTCACGCCAGGAGCCGCTCATGAAATCGTCTCGTCTTGCCCCGCATGGCGCCGCCGCATCGACTTGCCCGGCGCAGCGACGACCCGTGGATGGTCATGCCGGTTTATGGATGGTGCTGTTCTGCCTGGCGCTGGGCGCCCAGCAGGTCGCGATCAAGGTCGTGGCGGGCGATATCGCGCCGCTGGCGCAGGTGGCCTTGCGCTCGCTGGCGGCGGCCTTGCTGGTGCTTGCCATCGCCCGTTGGCACGGTATGAGACTCGCCGATTTCCGCGCCGACCTGGGGCCGGGCCTGCTGGTGGGGCTGGGCTTTACCGGTGAATTCCTCTTCGTCGCCTGCGGGCTGAACTACACGCTGGCCTCGCACATGTCGGTATTTCTCTATACCGCGCCGGTGTTCGCCGCGCTGGGGTTGCATCTGTGGGTCCCCGGGGAGCAACTGGCGAGACGCCAATGGTGGGGCATCGCCATGGCGTTTGCCGGCATGCTAATCGCCATGGCGCCGACCACGCAGCGCGCGGATGCCGGCGCCGTGATGCTGGGCGACGCGCTGGGTCTGTTGGCCGGACTCTCCTGGGCTGGCACCACGCTGGTGCTGCGTCGCTCCTCGCTTTCCGAGGCGCCGCCGGTGAAGACGCTGTGCTATCAACTAATCGTCGCCGCCGGGTTGCTGTTGCCCACAGCATCGTTGCTGGGCGATCTCGAGGCGATCGCGGTAACCGGCCCGGTCGTCGCCAGCATGGCGTTCCAGACGCTGGTGATCTCGTTCGGGGCGCTGCTACTATGGTTCGCGTTGCTGCGCCGCTATCTGGCCTCGCAACTCGGCGTGTTCTCGTTCCTGTCGCCGGTGTTCGGGGTGCTATTCGGCGCCATGCTGCTCAACGAGCCGCTGACGCTGAATTTCATCATGGGGGGCGTCGCCATCCTGCTGGGGATCGTCCTGGTCACTCGCTGATGGGCTTGCGGGCCCCATCCGCTGGTGGGAGGACGAGCCAGCTGGTGAGGGCGATGACGCCGATCGTCATCACCAGCACCATCAGGGCGAGGGGCAGCGTCAGGAAATGAGTCAGGCCGCCGATGACGGCGGGTCCCAGCAGAAAGCCCGTGTAGCCGAACGAGGCCGCCATGGCGATGCCCTGCGAGGCGTTCGCCGTGGCTCGCCCGGCCATGCTAAAGGTCATCGGCACCACGTTGCTCATGCCCAGGCCGATCAGCAAAAAGCAGATGCAGGCCGTGGCAAGCGATGGCGCCCACAGTACATAGGCCATGGCCAGGCCGGCGATGAGGGCGCCCAGCGATCCCACCGCCAGCCGGCCATAACGCGTCACCGCCCGGTCGCCGCCGAGGCGGCCGATCGACATGCCGGCCGAGAAGGCGAAGAAGCCGATGGCGAAGCCGCTTTCCAGTACGTCCTGTAGATAAATGCTGCTCCAGTCGGCGATGGCGCCTTCGGTGAACAGGGCGCAGAACGCCAGCAGGCACAGCCCGGCGAGTCGAGGATCGAGCCGCCGCCGTTTGCTGCGCGCTGACGAACCCTCATTGGCTATCGGCGCCGGTGGCTGGTAGGCGCCTGACGAAACGGCCAGCGATACGGCGGCGAGGAGGGCGGCGATCGACAGCACCGCGACCGGGCCGAAACCGAAACCAGTGAGCACCCCGGCCAGCGCGGCGCCGGCGGCCCCACCGATGCTCCAGGCAGCATGGAAGGACGACATTATCGGGCGATCATAGCGGTTTTCGATCAGGCTGCCGCGGGCATTCATGGCGACATCGAGGGTACCGTTGGTGGCCCCCAGCAGGATCAGCGAGACCACCAGCGTACCGATGTCCCGGGCGAGGCAGGGCAGGAACAAGGCCACGGCGAAGGCAAGCCCCAGACCTCCGCAGACCCGGTTGATCGGCCAGCGGTCGCTCATGCGGGCCCCCAACCGCATCCCCAGCAGGGCAGCCGCCGCGAAACCGAACAGCGCCAGTCCCAGGACGGCTTCGGAAACACCGACGATCAGCCTCACCGGGGCGATCTCGATCGACCAGACGCCGATGCCGAAACCGTTGCCGAGGAACGTGAGCGTATTGCGCCAGCGCATCTGGTGCAGGTGGGCTTCGATGGCCATGGCTTCCTCTCTGAATGGGTGTCGTCGTGCATGTCTAGCGAGACTCATTGTCTTTATTCTGCACGAACGTGCATAATAGCGCATTATCAGGCAAGCGCCAGGGACGAGGATTTCATGCTAAAGGCCGAGCGACACGCCTATCTCCTCCAGCAGTTGAGCAAGCAAGGCAGGCTGAGTGCCATCGACGAGGCCGAGCGTCTGGGTATCTCCGAGGACACTCTGCGTCGGGATCTGCGTGAACTGGATATGGCGGGGGCCTTGCAGCGCGTGCACGGTGGCGCGATTCCCCGCCCACCCGTGCCGGCAAGCTATGCCGATCGTCGAGGGGACGATCGGACCCGGAAGGTGTCTCTGGCGCGTGTTGCAGCATCGCTTGTACGCGATGGCCAAGTGTTCTTCCTCGATGGGGGAACGACCGCGCTCTGCATTGCCGAGTCACTGCCCGTGAATCTTAGAGCCACCGTCATCACCAACGCGCCGCCCATTGCCGCGGCGCTCATCGATCACCCGGGGATCGACGTGTACCTGGCCGGAGGCGCCGTGGCCAAGCGCTCTGCCGTCACTGTAGGGACCGAGGCCACTGACTTCCTGCGCCGTTTTCGCGCCGATCTGGGCTTCATCGGCGTCTGCGCCTTGGCGGCGGATGCTGGCCTGACCATCCCCTTTGCGGAGGAGGCGAGCACCAAGCGGGTGATGATCGAGCAGGCGAGGCGGGTCGTCGCGCTGGCCGGCAGTGACAAGTTGGATATCGCCTATCCGTACGTCGTGGCGCCGACGACGGCCATCACCGACTTGGTGACCGACCACACGGCCACCGAAGAGCGGCTTGCTCCCTACCGGCTACGAGGGATCACGATTCATCGCCAACGTTGATGGGCGTGGGGTCGCCATTCAGCGTTTGCTGGTGGCGTTGTAAACGCGCTCATCCAGTTCTCCTTCGCTCTTGCCCACCAGCGTCGTGACCATTAGGTCGCCTGCGACATTTACACAGGTGCGAGCCATGTCGAGTATGCGATCGATGCCGGCGATGACAGCGATGGCTTCCAATGGCAGGCCGATCTGGCTCATGACGATGGACAACATGATCAGTCCCGCGCCCGGCACGCCGGCGGTGCCAATGGAGGCCAGCGTTCCGGTAACGATGATCATGCCGTAATCGGCCAGCGACAGGTCGACCCCGACGAATTGGGCAATGAAAACGGCCACCACGCCCTGGTAAATGGCCGTGCCGTCCATGTTGATCGTCGCGCCGACCGGCAGCACGAAACCCGCAACGCCATTGGAGACCCCCAGGTTTTGCTGCGCACAGCGAATCGAGACGGGCAGCGTTCCAGACGACGAGGCCGATGAGTAGGCAACGACGAGCGCATCTATGATGCCCTGCATGTAGCGGAGCGGGTTGAGGCGGCCCAATAAGGCTAGCAAGCCGGAGTAGACGATAAGCACGTGGACGATGCTGGCCAAGTAGGCGACACCGATGACCTTGGCGAGCGGCAGCAGGACTTCGAGGCCATAATTGCCCGCTACATAGGCTATAAGTGCGAAGACGCCAAAAGGGGCGAACGCCATGACGATATTCGTCAGCTTGTACATCGCCTCCGCGAAACTTTCGAAGAGCTTTACGACCGGTTCGCCTTTTTCGCCGATCAGGGTCAGCGATATGCCAAGCCCGATGGCGAAGACGATGATCTGCAGAATATTGCCGCTGGCCAGCGAGTCGACAGGATTGCTGGGGACAAGATTGACCAGGGTCTCGGTGAGGCTTGGGCCCTGTTTCGTTTCACCTCCCGCCTCGAAACTCATTTCAAGACCTACGCCGGGTTTGAAAAGCCATGAGGCGATCAGCCCTATGGTTATGGCGAAGGCCGTGGTTATCAGATAGAGCGCGATGGTCCTGAGCCCAATGCGTCCCATCTTCTGGGGATCACGCATGGCCGTGATTCCCACGATCAATGTCGAAAACACCAAAGGCACGATCAGCATCTTGATCGCATTGATGAAAATATCGCCTATAGGTTTAAGAACGCTGGCCTCTTCCCCGGATAATGCGCCGGTAAGGGCGCCAAGAATCAAGCCAGCCAGAATCTTTTGCCACAAGGGAAAACGGCGCCATGAATTCAGCATAAATCTCCTTGATATTATTGATCATCCTGAAAAGGCGTCGAGTCTACGTGAGGGAATTAGCTGTGATTAAGTCTTTTTTATGAGACATAACTACACTGACTATCCTATGCAGAAAAGGCATGAATAAAGGGGTGAAACGAGGTTGCAGTTACGAGGTCGGCTGCCGATGCCCTCGATCGGCGCCGATCAGCCTGGGACGATGTCGGCCAGCATGATGAGCAGCCGGCCTTGGCCGTAGTCATCGGATGGAAATGCGGGATGGGAGCCGTCAGTCGGCCATACTATTGGACGGCGGTTCATTGCGATCGCCGTCGCCCAGCGGGCGCTGCATCAGCACGGTGTCCAGCCAGCGGTCGAACTTGTATCCCACCGAGCGGAAGGTGCCGACGTCCTCGAAGCCATGACGCCGATGCAGGGCGATCGAGCCGCTGTTGGCGCTGTCGCCGATGACCGCGAGCATCTGGCGCCACGGACCGCTTTCGCAGCGTTCGATCAGCGCAGTCAGCAAGGCGCTGCCGATCCCCTGGCCGTGTTTCCCTGCTGCGACATAGACCGAATTCTCCACGCTGTATCGATAGGCGGGCCGGGGCCGATAGGGTGTGGCGTAGCAGAAACCGAGGATGTCGCCGTCACGCTCGGCAAGCAGATAGGGCAGGCCGTTGGCGACGACCGCGGCGTGGCGGATGCGCATCTCGTCGAGCGTCGGTGGCGTCAGTTCGAACGACGCGGTGCCGTGCAGGACATGCTCGGCATACAGTGCCCGGATGGCGGGGATATCGACGGCGCGCGCATCGCGCACGAGCGACGCAGTGGCTGAGTAGGCCATGCAGACTCCTGGGAACGCTGATCCCGCTCATTAGGTGCCAGGCGTCGGGCGCTGTCCAGCCCGCGCCGGAAATCTCGATGGCCATGTCGATTTGCCGCCACGCCGAACGACTAGTCGGTGTACCCCGCCAAACTCAGGAGCCCGCCATGAAATACCTATGCCTGGTATACAGCGACGAGAATTCCCTGCATGACCTGCCCGACAGCCCGCGCGACGAGGAGTGTCTGGCCTACGCGATGAGCGTTCAGGCGAGCGGGCGAATGCTCGCCGCCGAGGCGCTGCAACCGGTGGCTAGCGCGACCACGGTGCGCGTGCGTCACGGCCGGAGCACCATCACCGATGGCCCCTTCGCCGAAACCAAGGAGCAACTGGCCGGCTTCTACCTGGTCGAGGCGCGCGATCTCAACGAGGCGCTGCAGGTGGCGGCGGGGATACCCGCGGCGCGGGTCGGCAGCGTCGAGGTAAGACCGGTGCGCGAGCTTGCGGCGACCCCGACCCGGCGCGATGAAGTGCCCCCCGTCAGTGGCGCGCTTCGCTAACCGGAATGGAGGAATTGGCGATGAAAAAGACGACGCAGATCAATCCCTACCTGTTCTTCCAGGGACAGTGCGAGGCGGCGTTCAGGTGCTACGAGCAATGCCTGGGCGGTCATATCGATGCCCGGCATACATATGCCGAGGCGCCCGAGCCCGACCAGAACCCGCCGGGCATGGACGACAAGATCATGCACATCCGCCTGGCCGTCGGTGACTGGGTGCTGATGGGCTCCGACAGTCCGGCCGACTACTACCAGGCGCCCCAGGGGTTTGCCGTATCGCTGGTGTTCGACGAACCGGCGGAAGCGGAGCGCGTGTTCAACACGCTGGCGACCGACGGCTCGGTGACGATGCCGCTGGCGGAAACCTTCTGGGCGGACAGGTTCGGCATGCTGGTCGACCGCTTCGGCATTCCCTGGATGATCAACTGCGAGAAGTCCGGCTAGGGCCTTGTTGACACGACTGTCGATGAGAAGGCCGGCAGTGCAGCAATGGACTATCGTCAGATGAAAAACGACCGATCGGAGAGCTTGGCACGTGTGTCCAATGGAGCCTGAGACGGCGCGGTCGGCGCGCGAGGTGATCGAGAATGTCTACCGCGATGAATCGCGCCGGGTGCTGGCGACGTTGATTCGCCTGCTGGGCGACTTCGAGCTCGCCGAGGAGGCGTTGCACGATGCCTTTGCGGCGGCGATGCTCGCCTGGCCCCGCGAGGGCGTGCCCGGCAACCCACGCGCCTGGCTGGTGTCGGCCGGGCGCTTCAAGGCGATCGACGGGCTGCGCCGGCGGGCCCGCTTCGACGCCTCGCTGGCCGCACTGGTGCATCAGGCCGAGATCGACGCGACCGGCGAACCGGACGATGAGGAAGCGCTGGAGGACGATCGGCTGCGGTTGATCTTTACCTGCTGCCATCCGGCTCTGCCGTCGCACGCCCAGGTGGCGTTGACCCTGCGCGAAGTGTGCGGGCTGACCACCGAACAGATCGCCCACGCCTTCCTCACCACACCCACGACGGTGGCGCAGCGCATCGTGCGCGCCAAGGCCAAGATCCGCGATGCCGGCATTCCCTATCAGGTGCCGGCCCCCGAGGCGCTATTGGAACGCCTGGATAGCGTATTGCAGGTGATCTACCTGGTCTTCAACGAGGGTTACTCGGCGTCGGCCGGGGAGACGCTGGTTCGCGCCGACTTGTCGGTCGAAGCGATCCGCCTGGCGCGGCTGCTGGCGGCGTTATTGCCCGAGCCCGAAGTGCTGGGGCTGCTGGCTTTGATGTTGCTGCACGATGCACGGCGCAGCGCGCGGATGGATGCCGCCGGCGAGCTGATACGGCTGGACGACCAGGACCGGAGCCGTTGGGATCACGAGCGCATCGCCGAGGGCGGCGCCTTGGTGGAGCGTGCGCTGGCCTCGCGACGCTTCGGCCCCTACACCCTGCAGGCCGCGATCGCCGCGGTGCACGCCGAGTCGCCGAGCGCCGCCGAGACCGACTGGGCGCAGATCGTCGGGCTCTTTGACGTGTTGCTGCGCATCGAGCCGTCGCCGGTGGTGGCGCTCAACCGCGCCGCGGCCGTGGCAATGCGCGACGGCCCGGCGGCGGGACTGGCGTTGATCGACGCGATTCTGGAGACCGGCGAGCTGGCCGATTACCATCTGGCGCATGCGGCCCGCGCCGACCTGTGTCGGCGCCTGGGGCGTGTCGACGAGGCCTGCAGCGCCTATCGGCGGGCGCTGGCCTTGGCCCGGCAGTGCCAGGAGCGATTGTTCATCGAGCGGTGTCTGACAGAGCTGGGCGCCGCTGAGGCCGACGGCTAACCTCAGCCGTTGAGTCTCGTTCGGCTGCGGCCTCGATCAGCCGTTCGCGCTCCTGCTCCTCGTAGAAGCTGGGATCGTCGAACAGGTCGTGCTGATGATCCTCGAAGATCATCGCCAGCGCTTCATGGCTGGTCTGCACCATGGGCTCGAAATGCGCCGTTTCCCCGGAAACGATTGACGACACGTAACGCCGCCGGTAGAGCGCATAGACAGCGAGCAGGGCCAGCACGCCGGCGATATAGAAGGGCAGCGCCTGGGTGCCGAAGGCATTCATGGCGACCCCGGCGAGGATTGGCGCCACGGCGCTGCCGGCGCCTTGCAGGACCAGCATGTCGGCGGAACCGGAGACCACCTCTTCGGGATTCAACTGATCGATCAGCTGGGCGACGGCAATCGGGTAGAGCGAGAACGACAGCCCGCCCCAGACGAAGAACAGCGCGAAGAGTGCCCACTGGCCGGACGCCAGCGGCATCAGCGCGGCGACAGCCGCGGCGAGAACCGACACCCAGGTGAGCACTCGCGGCCGGTCATGCTTGTCCGAGAAGCGTCCGATGGGCACCTGCAGCAGCGCGCCGCCGAGAATCGCGATGCTCATCACCAGTCCGATATCGCCGTTGTCGAAACCCAACTGCTTGGCGTAGACCGGGGTCATCGCCCAGAAGGCACCCATCGCCAACCCCGACAGCGCCGAGCCCGCGACCGCCAGCGGCGCGAAGCCGAGCAGGGCCTTGAGGCTGCTCTTGGGACGATCGGAGATCACCGGCTGACTGCGCCGGGTCATGGTGATTGGCAGCAGTGCCCAACTGATCAGGATCGAGGTCAGGGCGAACAGCAGGAAGCCTTGGGGCGTGTCGAGGCGCAGGATCTGCTGGGCGATGGCGATCGCGCCGAGGTTGACCACCATGTACATCGCGAAGATCCGCCCGCGCTCGTGGGGGGCGGCCTGGCTGTTGAGCCAGCTTTCGATGACCGTCACCAGGGTGACGAAGGCCAGCCCGTAGAAGAAGCGCAGGATTAGCCACACCCAGGGGTTGACGAAGATCAGGTGGAGCAGCGCGCCGGAGGCGCAGACCGCCGCGCAGAAGGCGAAAGCGCGAATATGGCCGATGCGGCGGATCAGGCGTGCACTGAACCAGGTCCCGCAGATGAAGCCCACGAAGTAGCCGGACATGATGATGCCGACCAGGGTGGTCGAGAATCCCTCGCTGGTACCGCGCAGGGTCAGCAGGGTGTTGATCAGTCCGTTGCCGAGTAGCAGCAACGCTACACTGCCGAGTAGGGCCCGGATCGGGCGCAGCAGTGACCGCATGCGAGTCTCCTTGCGTCGCCGGTATGTTCCTGTTTTGCAGTTGCGTGCCAGTTGGGGGGAATGAACCGAAGCTGCCTTGTATCGAAACGGCTAGTCGATCACGCCCGGCACGGGTCTTGCTGAATTGAGTGCGTTCGGGTGGCGTCCCGAGGATGCATGTCGAGCCGGCGCCGGCCGGCTCGCATTCCTTCTCAGAGCTTGCCAAGCACCGTTTCGGCGCTGCTCTGGTCGACGCCCTTGGCATCCACGCCGAGGTATTCGACCACGCCGTCGTCGACGATCATCGCGAAGCGCTTGCTGCGCGTACCCATGCCGCTGCCGCTGGCATCCATGTCGAGACCCAGCGCGCGGGCGAATTCGGCATTGCCGTCGGCGAGCATGGTGAAAGCCTGGGCATTCTGATTTTTCTGCCAAGCGTCCATGACGAAGGCGTCGTTGACCGCCATGCAGGCGATGGTGTCGACGCCCTTGGCGAGAATCTCGTCGGCCTTGATGACGAAACCGGGCATGTGGGTGTTGGAGCACCCCGGTGTGAAGGCGCCGGGCACGGCGAACAGCACGACGCGCTTGCCGGCGAACAGCTCACCGGTGGAGATGTCCTGGGGGCCCTCGGCGCCGTTGGTCTTGAGGGTGACGTCGGGGATCTTGTCGCCTGTTGCGATGGTCATGTCTGCTTCCTTTCTTGGCGAATGAGCGCTCATCACAGTGCATGTTAGAGCAATGCGATATAGCAAAGCGATGGCTCGTCACTGTAGCAAGCGCTGGAGTGGTGGAGGAACAGCGCTTTCATGTGCCGTTTGGGCTCCATCTCGTTGGAGATGACCTCAGCCAGGGCGAATGCGCGCCTTAAACTCTAGACGCATAGTGCGCAGCGAGCCGATGTTGCGGAATTGCAAAAGTGCCTAGACGCCATGACGAAGTCGCTCCGACGCCCAGCAACGAAAAATTGCGCGTATCGGGAAGCGACGCGTCCGGGAGCGATCTACCCTTATTGGCATCGTGCCGTAAACGGCGCGGATCGCCCGGAGTCGCGGCTGCGCCATTGCTGGCCCGGTTTCCGCAGACGACGGGCTTTAGCCAAGGCAGCCCGCCGCGTCGATTGCTGGAACAGCGGGCGAAGGCGTGGCGTATTTGCCAATAGCTCAAGGAGATGGAGCATGACTGATACCTGGCAGGATGACTCCCTGGTCGCCATGCGCAGCAAGCCGGCCAGCGCCGGCCGGCTTTCGGGGAGGGAACGGACCTTTTCCATTCTAGGGGGCTGTCTGTGCGTCGGACTCGGGATGCGCCGCCACGGCATCGGTCGGCTGGCGCATCTCGTCGTAGGCGGCATGCTCCTCTCTCGCGGCGCGGCTGGTTATTGCAGCGCCAAGAAGGCGCTGTCGGCGAATTCCTACGAGCAGGACATGGCCGACGCGCACGACTGGAAGAGTGCCAAGGTGACGTCGCGCAGCGTGACCATCGACAAGCCGCGTGAGGAGATCTACCGCTTCTGGCGGGATTTCACCAACCTCGCCCAGTTCATGAAGCATATCGAGCGGGTCGACGTCATCGACGCTCGTCGTTCTCACTGGGTGGCGAGCCCGGCGCCGGGCAAGCATCTCGAATGGGATGCCGAGATTACCGACGAACGCGAGAACGAATATATCGCCTGGCAGACCGAGGAGAACAGCGACATCCATCAGGCCGGCTGGGTCAGCTTTCGCGATGCACCGCGGGGGCGGGGCACCGTGATCCAGGCGGTATTCGCCTATGAGCCGCCGGCGGGCTATGCCGGGCATGCGGTGGCCAAGCTGCTGGGTAGGGACCCGGGCACCCAGACCGGCGACGACCTGCGCCGCCTGAAACAACTGCTGGAGATCGGCGAGATCACTACCAATGCCGCCCGCCCCGGAGCACAGAGAGGAGGTCGCTGATGCGCGCACTGACATGGCAAGGCACCGACAAGCTGAGTGTCGAAACCATCCCCGATCCCGAAATCGTCAATCCCCGCGATGTCATCGTCCGCGTCACGATGTCGTCGGTCTGCGGCTCGGATCTGCATCTGCTCAACGGCTACGTGCCGACGATGAAGCCCGGGGACATACTGGGGCACGAATTCCTCGGCGAGATCGTGGAGGTGGGCAGCGCGGTATCCGGGCTGGCAAGAGGGGACCGGGTGATCACCGTATCGATCATCGGCTGCGGGCATTGCGAGCCCTGCCAGCGCCAGGAATTCTCCTGCTGCGACAACTCCAACCCCAACCCCGCGACGACGGAGGCGCTGTATGGCTATCCCTGCGCGGGCATCTTCGGCTACAGCCATGCCTTCGGCGGCTATGCCGGCAGCCACGCCACCTACGTCCGCGTGCCGTTCGCCGACGTCAATGTCTTCAAGGTGCCCGAGGGGGTCCGCGACGAGCAGGCGCTGTTCGTCTCCGATGCCGTGCCGACCGGCTATTACGGCGCCGACATTGCCGATATCGAGCCGGGCGACACCGTCGCCGTCTGGGGCTGTGGCGGCGTCGGGCAGATGGCGATGCGCAGCGCCTATCTGCTGGGTGCCGAACGGGTCATCGGCATCGACCGCTTTGCCGATCGTCTGGCACTGGCCAAGGACAAGGCCGGGGCCGAGGTGCTCGACTATACCCAGGTGGACGTGCACGAAGCGCTCGTCGAGCTGACCGGCGGTCGCGGGCCGGATCGCTGCATCGACTGCGTGGGGCTGGAAGCGCACACGCAAGGGGTGGAACAGCTCTATGACGCGACCAAGCAGAAGCTGTTCATGCAAACCGAACGGGGCGCCGCGCTGCGCCAGGCGATCCGCGCCTGTCGCAAGGGCGGCACGGTATCGGTGCTGGGCGTCTATGCCGGCCTGATGGACAAGTTCCCCATGGGGGCGATCGTCAACAAGGCGCTCAGCGTGCGCTCCGGCCAGCAGCCCGGCCAGCGCTATGTGGCGCGCATCTTCGAGCACATCCAGAAGGGCGAACTCGACCCCTCCTACTTGTTGACTCACCCGATGAGTCTGGAGGAGTCGCCTCAGGGCTATACGATGTTCCGTGACAAGGAACAAGCGTGTCTGCGCGCGGTATTCATGCCTTGAGATGATCGGCCGGCCTAGCCGTAATGCCCAGCCCTCTGGGCCTGGCGAACGCAGTAAGTGATAAACTGGCGCTGGGGTCAGGAAATCGAACGGGTCCAGAGGGCAGCATGGCCAAGCGCAAGGGTGAAATTCGTCAGCGCAATGTCGAGAACATTCTGCTGGCGGCGGAGCAGGTGTTCGCCGAAAAGGGTTACGCCGGGGCCTCGATGGGCGAGATCGCTCAGCTGGCCCAGCTACCCAAGTCCAATGTGCATTACTATTTCTCGACCAAGGAAGAGCTGTACCGTGACGTATTGCTGGCGCTGCTCGAGGTCTGGAAGCAGGATGCGCTGTGCTTCGAGCTCTACGACGATCCGCGGGTGGTCCTGTCGACCTATATCCGCGCCAAGATGAATCACTCGCGCAACCGGGCCGCCGGTTCCAAGGTCTGGGCGGCCGAGGTGATGCAGGGCGGGGCGGTACTCGGCGCCAACCTGCGCAACAATCTTTACCAATGGGCCAAGCTCAAGGAAGCCAAGATTCGCGAGTGGATCGACGATGGCCGCATCCTGCCGGTCGAACCCTCCTACCTGTTGTACATGATCTGGTCGTCGACCCAGCATTACGCCGACTTCGATTACCAGATCTCCCTGCTCAACGACGATGCCCCTCTCGACGAACTGCAATTCGAGCGGGCGGTGCAGACGGTGACCAGTATCGTGCTGCGCGGAATCGGCCTGTCGCCGTGACACCTAGTAGACAGTCAGTTAGCGCCGTGGCGGGACGCGATACCGGTGGAAAAGCAGCCCCAGGCGGGGCTGCCAATAGTCAAGCTTTGGTTGGGAGGGGCTCTTTTTCCTCGCTGTAGACCATGAGGGTGGAGCCAACCAAGGCCAAGACAATACCGATGAAACTATAAAGTGATGGCAAGACGCCGTAAAAGGTGAGCGATAGGACGATCGTCAGCACCGGCGCTAGCGCATTGGTACACGGCGCGACGATTACAGCCTTGCCCCTGCTCAGCGCCATCACGAGAAACAGAGCGCCAAAAGCGTTCAGAAGCTGCGTGATCGTAGTGAGTGCAGGCGCCTGCCAAGGAAAGCCGAATGCGCTACCAGGCATCATCCAGAATGCCACGGGAATAAGCAGAAAACCGCTGATGGTCATCCAGGCGAAAGTCGTTCCATCATTGACGCCGGCCAGCGACGCCCTTTTCATCAGAAATGCTTGTACACCCCAGCATATGCAAATAATGCTGGCCAACAGCAGCCAAGGTCCATAGTGCGTGCCCCCGGAAACTTCGCTAGGTAGCGAAAACATGACGATGGCAATGAGGGCGGATAAAATGCCCAGCCCGCCGAGCGGTGTTATTCTTTCGCGTAGCAACACGAATGCCATGATGACCGTAATGGCGGGCGATATGGAAATGACCGGAAAGATCAGGTATGGAGGGCCGACGGTCAAAGCCTTGAACAGCAATAATTGCCCTCCAGCTCCGGTTAAGCCGATTGCTAGACCGTAGAGCGCCGCAATGCCCCGTCTGTCGAAGCTTTCTCTTCGTAGAGCTGCATAAGCGGGGATGAGCATGGTTATTGCCCAGATTATATAAACCATTTGATCTGGATAACCGTATTTTTCAGTGGGAAGGCCCGAAAAAGCGCCCCATACTCCCCAGAATAAAACTAATAAAAAAGTATAAAAAATCCAGCTTTTGTTATGCATTGTCATGCCCTATTGTTGGTTTGGTCGACGAGTTTCAGATTGACTTTATTTGGATTGGTATGTTTACCAGTTTTGCGGCATATAGTGCGGCTCCTACCGCGGGTGAATAAAGAGGGTCTCTAAGTTCATAGTTGGCTCCCAGTCCTGCCAGGTTTTTAGAAAAAGCCTCAAGTATCAGGCTGTCTCGAAAAACGCCACCGGAATAAGAAACTGGAATCCTTTCAACTGTATCGAAGTTCAAGTTCCGGCGTGTCACATCAACGAGTTGAGCGAGTTCATAAGCACTATCACTCAGGATTTTCAATGCATGTCGGTCGCCGAGATGAGCCGCATCGATGACGAGCGTGGCAAGTTCCGCAATGCGAGCCCGATCCGAATCCCATTGATTAATGATGATATCAATTAGCTCAAGATCGTCTGTAAGCATCATCTTTTTGGAAATAAGATCGTATAGCGCTTCCTTTTCAAGGCGACCGTCACTCATCCGTGTAAAGACATTCAGCCCACGGCAGGCAATCCAATAGGCTGAACCCTCGTCTCCGAATATTTCTCCCCAGCCGCCACAGCGAAAGCCATGCCCCCCGTTTTCGCCGTAAGTCATCGAACCGGTACCCGCTATGACATTGATACCGTCTTTTGCACCCAGGGATCCTGCCCACCCACAAATCATGTCGTTGCCGCACGTGTAGCGACGATGGCCCAGGATACGTTTGGGAATGTTATCGAGGGTGTCGATAACTTGTGGCCCCTCGCCATAGGCCGGTAGGCCGAAAAAGGCATGATCTATGTCATTAAGCGAGATTTCAGCTTCACGACAGATCTCACGGATACCATCGTCGAGAACGCGATGAACTTCATCCATGCCGACGGAAAGGTAATAGCAAGTAGATCTTTCGGCTGTCGCTATAACTTCTCCGCTGCTGCTCAATAGACAGAAGGCTGTTTTAGTTCCACCACCGTCGATACCCAAAAACATAGTTGACTCCGGCCTTTGGCATCAGATACCGAGTGTGCCGATCTCGAAAGGATGAATGGTCACACCTTGGACGACACGATTGACTTCCCCGGAGGGAAATGGATTGTCGGGAGTCTTGCCTAACGCTAACGAACTGTGGAGAGCCAGCACTTGTGCATAGACGAGATAGGGGAACAGGAGTGCCCAGTCGCCGTCTTTACTGAGGCCGTTGGCTTTCCATACTCCATCCAGGGAGTGCCCATCAAGTTCGCTGGCCGTAATGGCAATGACTGAACCGCTACCCGGCTGGTTCGCTAATTCTTCGAGTATGTCGAGATCGTAGCGCCGTGCGTAAGGGTCGTTGGACACGAAAACGAGGACAAGCGTCTTGTCATCCAGTAATGCTTTCGGGCCGTGGCGAAATCCAAGCGGCGTGTCGTTATAGGAGAGCGTCATGCCGGCGGTCAGTTCGAGCATCTTGAGTGCCGATTCCTGGGCCAGGCTATTGAAGACACCACTGCCTAAATAGACGACACGCTGAAACTTGTTCTCGGCTTGTTGCTTTATCGAATTCACAGCGGAAGTGAGGATGTCCTGGGTAGCAGAGATAATCCGCTCGACGACCTCTGCATGAACGCGCTCGGGAGACAGAGCGCCCAGGACGGCTAGCATCATGGCCGTCACGCTGGAGGTCATGGCAAAGCCTTGGTCGTCAGCCATGGCGGGCATCATGAGAACCAGGGATCGTGCGTCAGCGTGGTGTTCTTGATGGAGCCGACCCTCCGGATTGCAGGTGATGATGAGGTGATAGCACTCACTCGAAAGCTTGTCGGCGAGTTGGGTCGCCGCGATGCTTTCAGGGCTGTTACCCGACCGGGCAAATGACACGAGGAGCACCGGGTGGGGCGCGGGGAAGCATTCTGCCGGCCGCGAAACGATGTCAGTGGTTGCCGCGGCTTCCACGGGACGCTCGAGAGAAGCGCTCAATACCGGTGTCAGCATCTTGCCGGCGAAGGCGGAAGTGCCTGCTCCGGTCAGAATGATACGTAGCCCCTCCTTCTCGAGGATGGGTTTCAAAAAGGTATCGATCATTTCGCGATTTGAAGCCACGTAGCCGAAGACTTCGCGCCAGACGGTGGGCTGCTGGGTGATTTCTCTTACTGTATCCGCCGCACCCCGTGCCGAGGCTTCGTTGACAGAAAGAGGGAGAGCCGTTGTCATTAATGGGTTCCTTGTGAAGGTTTGGGAAGGCAGGCCGCCGCGTAATCGCGCAATACGTCGACGATATGATCGATAATTAGAGAGTGAGCCGTGGCTTCCAGCTCGTTTTCTCGAATACGCCTATACTGATTTGGCATGTATTGGCTCAGTAACGGCAGTGGCAAGGGCGCTTTGTCGAGATTATCGATTAGTTTTTGCTGCGCTTCCTGAACCTGGGAGTCAGGCCAGTAATAGCGTATTCGGTCGCTTAGGCTGAAGCGCCGGGCAAAATAAATCTCTTCTGCACTGCCGTGATAATGGTTTTCCCAATAGGAGGGGGTTTCCTTCATCCGACGCTCGACAACGTCGCTGAGATTGGAGCGATCCTTTTTGTCGACCAGAATGTGCTCGATTTCCTCCAGAGCAAAGAGCGCCTCACGAAGGGCGAAGGTTAACCCGGGACCGACCTTTAGAATGGCAAAGTGGTCCTCTACCAGGTTGGCTAGTGAGGTTGGCGTTTGATAGTCGGTTGAATGTGCCTCGTACACTAGATTGGGTTCATTAGCGATCGCCTGTGAGAGGGCCTGGGCAGACTCGCGTCGATAATCGACAACGTTCTGATGATCGAACTCAACTCCCGGTTGAACGACGAGCCCGACCACTCGTGTCCATACCCGTTCAAGTCCTGCTTCTTGGAAGGCTTGGCGATGTGCGTCTAGCGTGGCTTGGGCGGCGGCTGGACTGGTGGGAATCACGCCATCCTCCAGCGATTCTTGAGCGCCGCCGGGCACGGGAACCTCCGTGCCGACGATATAGTGGATGTCACTCTTGTCGAAATGGGCAATCGCGGTACGCTCGGCGATGGTGGCCAGACGGGCCGCCCGGGTGGCGACGACATCATCGCTAAGTGGCCGGGGGTCGTCTGAGCAGGACATGCTGCAGTCAAGGTGGATCTTGCCGAAGCCCGCGGAAACGTAGTGTTCAACCAGTATTTCGGCGTTCCGCATGGCTATCTCGGCGCTTTCACCTTGCCAACGATTGGGGCCCAGGTGATCGCCCCCTAAAATGATGCGTTCACGTTCCAGCCCGACTTTGTCGGCGATACTTCCCACGAATTCCCGGAAATCCGCAGGTGTCATTCCCGTATAACCGCCATTCTGGTCCACTTGATTCGATGTCGCTTCGATAAGCAGGGCGCTGCCCATCTGGTTGGCGTGCAGCATTGCCCCTTCAAGGACCAGTGGATGGGCGGAACATACTGAATAGATGCCGACGTTTTGCCCCTCCTTGTTTCTTCTTACGATGTCCTTTAAGCGCTGCATAAATACTCCTCGTCGGCAAATAAGGTTTTACGAAACGATGATTTCGACGTCATGTTCGTCGTGAAGAAAGCGGACGTATTCATCAGGTATCCGGTTGTCCGTTACGAGTCGATCAATGCCATCGGGATTGGTGACGAGATGGACGCTTTTCCTACCGATCTTGCTGGAGTCCGTGACAGCGATGATCTCATCGGAAATGGCTATCATCGCTCGATTCAATCTCGCTTCGTTTTCATGGTCGGTAGTCAAGCCACGGTTCATTTCAAGTGCATCCACGCCCAGGAAAAGCTTGTCAAAGCGATGGTTGGCGAGGCTTGACTCGGCTTGTGTCCCCGAGCAGGAAAGCGCTGTCTTGCGAAGGCGACCGCCCAACATAATTATTTCCACCCCCGGGGCGTGAGAAAGTTCCATTGCGATATCCAGACCATTCGTCATTACCAATAATGATTCGTGCTGCTTTAGATGCCGGGCTACTTCGAGTGTCGTCGTGCCGGCATCCAGAATGATCGACTCGCCATCCGAAACCAGCTTCGCGGCTGCCATGCCGATGCGTCCCTTGTCACTGCCATGCTTTTGGCGACGTTCGGCGAAGGCGATTTCAGCGGCCGTGTTCTGGCTAAGAACCACCGTGCCACGTAGCCGGGCGACATAGCCTGCCTCTTCCAGGAAGCGAAGGTCGCCGCGCATCGTTACCGTCGAGACATTGAAGAGTGCTGCCAAGTCATCGACCTTCGCTCTTTCGTGGATGGCCAAATGGCGGATGATTGATTCACGTCTTTCCTGTCCTGTGATCATTCTTCGTATCCTTTCTATAAACAATATATTTCTTTCGAAGTCTTTCGCAATGATGTATTTGGCTTTCTTTTGGTATCCTTTGGTCGAATCTCGATAGACCGCACACGCCAACACCTGCCCATGGCAGGTGCTGGTCCGCTCGGCTACAGCGCTCGATCGAGGTGCCTGCGATCTTAACCGCAGCGCGATGGGGGAGCGATGGGCGCGGGTAATAGAGGTCTGACTTTCAGTCAGTTAGGGGGCAGGCGGCGATATGGCAGGCGTCGAGTCGACAGGGCTTCGGCGATGGACGAGATAGCCGCGAAGGGCCATCGGGATGCGCCGGCCAGGATGGGCCCAGCCCATCTGGCCAGGGAGGCAATGTCACAGCTTCTTTGATCTGGCCGGGGGCCTGTCAGATGGGGCGCGGTTATGCTGGCGGTGGGCGTATGGGTTCGGCCCACCCTCTGGGCCCGGCATAGGGCCCAGAGGGTGGGGCAGGTATAACTAGGCGATTTCCCGGAACGGATTGCGCGGATCCTCGTTCCAGCTCATGTAGGGTTTGTCGTTTAGTTGCGGAACCATGCTGATGCAGTCCTCGACCGGGCAGGTGATCTGGCACAGGTTGCAGCCCACGCATTCCTGCTCGATCACCTCGTAGCGCCGCGCACCGGCGGTGTCGACCAGCTTGGCGATCGACTGGTGCGAGGTGTCCTCGCAGGCGATGTAGCAGCGCCCGCACTGGATGCACTTGTCCTGGTCGATGTGCGCGATGGTCTGGAAGTTCATGTCCAGGTACTTCCAGTCGGTGGTGTTGCGTACCGCCTTGCCGGAGAAGTCACTGAGGCTGCGATAGCCCTTCTCGGCCATCCAGCGCGCCAGGCCGTCCTGCATCTCCTCGACGATGCGGAAGCCGTGCAGCATGGCGGCGGTGCACACCTGCACCGCGCCGGCACCCAGCGCGGCGAACTCGGCGGCATCGCGCCAGTTGGAGATGCCGCCGATCCCGCAGATCGGCAGACCGCGGGTCGCCGGGTCGCGGGCGATCTCGGCGACCATGTTCATGGCTATCGGCTTGACCGCCGCGCCGCAGTAGCCGCCGTGGGTGCTCTGGCTGCCCACGGTGGGCTTGGCGACCATGTTGTCCAGGTCGATCGAGGTGATCGAGTTGATGGTGTTGATCAGCGAGACGGCGTCGGCGCCGCCGCGCATCGCCGCCTGAGCGGCAACGCGGATGTCGGTGATGTTGGGGGTCAGCTTGACGATCACCGGCTTGGAATAGTACTGCTTGCACCAGCGCGTGACCCGCTCGATCAGATCGGGATTCTGGCCTACTGCAGCGCCCATGCCGCGCTCGGGCATGCCATGCGGGCAGCCCAGGTTGAGTTCGATACCGTCGGCGCCGGTGGCCTCCACCAGCGGCAGGATCGCCTTCCAGCTCTCCTCGACGCAGGGCACCATGATCGAGACGATCAGCGCGCGGTCGGGCCAGCGCCGCTTGACCTCGGTGATCTCGCGCAGGTTGATCTCCAGGCTGCGATCGGTGATCAACTCGATGTTGTTGAAGCCCAGTACCTCGCGGTTCTTGCCGAAGTGCGCCGAGTAGCGCGACGACACGTTGACCGGTGCCGGGTCCTCGCCGAGGGTCTTCCAGACCACGCCACCCCAGCCGGCTTCATAGGCACGCTCGACATTGTAGGCCTTATCGGTGGGCGGGGCGGACGCCAGCCAGAAAGGGTTGGGCGAGTGGATGCCGGCGAATTCGATGCTCAGATCGACGTCGGGCTTTTTCGCGGATGCCTTCATTACGCCACCTCCTGCTGGGCCATGATCTCGTTATGGATGGCCTGGGCGGCCAGCTTGCCGTGCTGCACGGCCTGGACGGTCAGATCCTGACCGGCCGCGATGCAGTCGCCGCCGGCATACACGCCGGCGAGGCGGGTGCGAAAGTTGCCGTCGACCTCGATCTTGCCGGCTTCCCGAGCGAGTTGAACGCCGTTCAGGCTGTTCTCAGCGAAGGCCTGGCCGATCGCCGAGAACACCGCGTCGGCGGGAATGTCCAGGGTTTCGCCGGTGGTGGCGAGGGCTCCGCCGCGGGACTCGGTACGCGCGAAGCGCATGCCGGACACGCGCCCGGCTTCATCGATCAGCACCTGTTCGGGTTGCGCCCAGGTGACGATGCGCACGCCGTTGGCCTTGGCGATTTCCTGCTCGTGGCCGGTGGCGGACATCGACTCGTTGCCGCGGCGATAGACCAGGGTGACCGCATCGGCACCCAGTCGGGCCATCTGCACCGCCATGTCGATAGCGGTATTGCCGGCGCCGATCACCACGCAGCGCCTGGCCAACGGCAACTCGCTCAGGTCATCGGCCTGACGCAGTTGGTGGATGTAGTCGGTGGCGGGCATTAACCCTGGTGCGTGTTCCCCGGTCAGGCCGAGCCGGCGGCTGGCGCCGAGGCCCAGGCCTAGAAACACCGAATCGTAGTCGCGCTGCAGGGTCTCGAGCTCGAGATTGTCGCCGAGGCGCTGGCCGTGACGGATCTCGATGCCGCCGATTTCGAGCAGGAAATCGATCTCGCGTTGGGCGTAGTCGTCGATGAGCTTGTAGCGGGCGATGCCGTACTCGTTGAGCCCGCCGGGCTTGGCTTCGGCCTCGAAGATTGTCACCCGGTGGCCGTAGGTGGCCAGGCGGTGGGCGCAGGAGAGCCCGGCCGGGCCGGCGCCGACGATGGCGATGTGCTTGCCGGTGTCGGCGGCGCGCACGAACGGATGGCCCTCGAAGTGCATGTGGTCGATGGCGTGGCGTTGCAGCAGGCCGATCAGCACCGGTTGGCACTCGGCATCGTGATTGCGCACGCAGCTTTGCTCGCAGAGGATCTCGGTGGGGCAGACCCGGGCGCAGCTGCCGCCGAGGATGTTCTCCTCGAGGATGGTCTGCGCGGCGCCGTTGATATTGTCCTCGGCGATCTCGCGGATGAAGCGCGGGATGTCGATGTCCGACGGGCAGGCCTCGACGCACGGCGCGTCGTAGCAGTACAGGCAGCGTTGGCTCTCGATGAAGGCCTGGCGCTGGGTCAGCGGCGGGTGCAGGTCGCTGAATTTGGCTTCGAGCGTCGCGCTATCGCTGCCATGACCGGCACGGGGTAGATGATCCAGGGGATGAGTCACGGTGGAACTCCTTCGCTCGTCCGCCAGCGGATGGGGCCCGCTGGCGGGAGTCGTTCGTTGTTATTGACTGCTGGGGGCGTGGCGACTCAGCGTTCGACGGCGGTGACCGCGTTGCGCTCGGCGCGTTTCTTGAGCACGTCGTAGACGCCGGGGTAGGCGGGCCGCTCGATGTAACGACCGGCGCCTTTCTCGGCGTGTAGTTCCTTGCCATCGCGCCATACCCACTTGCCCTGGCTGATGGTGTGGCGCGGGATACCGCGCACCGTCTTGCCCTCGAAGATGTTGAAGTCGACGTTCTGATGATGGGTCTCGGCGGAGATCGTGCGCGTGCCGTTGGGATCCCAGACCACCAGGTCGGCGTCGGCGCCTTCCTGGATCGCGCCCTTGCGCGGGTACATGTTGAAGATCTTGGCGGTGTTGGTGGAGGTGACGGCGACGAAATCCTGCATCGAGATGCGACCGCCGTTGACGCCCTCGTCCCAGATCACCGCCATGCGATCCTCGATCCCGGCGGTGCCGTTGGGGATCTTGGTGAAGTCGTCCTTGCCCATCGCCTTCTGGTCGGCGCAGAAGCAGCAGTGGTCGGTGGCGGTGGTCTGCAGGTTGCCGGACTGCAGGCCGGTCCACAACGCGTCCTGGTGCTCCTTGCTGCGAAACGGTGGGCTCATCACGTGGCCGGCGGCCTTGGCCCAGTCCTTGTCGCGATAGACGCTGTCGTCGATCATCAGGTGCCCGGCTAGTGCTTCGCCGTAGACCGGCTGGCCCTGACGGCGGGCATAGGTGATCTCGTCGAGCGCATCGCGGCACGAAACGTGAACCACGTAGATCGGCGCGCCCAGCGTGCCGGCGATGCGGATGGCGCGGCTGGCGGCCTCGCCCTCGACCTGGGGCGGACGCGACAGCGGATGCGCCTCGGGGCCGGTGAGGCCCTGGGCGAGCAGCTTCTGCTGCATGTGATAGACCAGCTCGCCGTTCTCGGCATGCACGGTGGGCACCGCGCCGAGCTCCAGGCAGCGGGTGAAACTGGCCACCAGGATGTCGTCGGTGGCCATGATGGCGTTCTTGTAGGCCATGAAGTGCTTGAAGCTGTTGACGCCATGCTCGCGGACCAGCGTGCCCATGTCTTCGTGTACGCTGTCGTCCCACCAGGTCACCGCGACGTGGAAGGCGTAGTCGCTGGCGGCCTTCTCGGCCCAGCCGCGCCAGGTCTTGAAGGCCTCCATCAGCGGCTGGCCGGGGCTCGGGATCACGAAGTCGATGATCGTGGTGGTGCCGCCGGCGAGCCCGGCCGCGGTGCCGGTATAGAAGTCCTCGCTGGCCACCGTGCCCATGAACGGCAGTTGCATGTGGGTATGCGGGTCGATGCCTCCGGGCATCACGTACTGGCCGCCGGCGTCGATCACCTCGGCATCGGCCGGGGCTTCGAGGTCGGGGCCGACGGCGGCGATCTTGCCCTCGACGCAGAGTACGTCGGCGCGGTAGGTGGCGTCATGGGTGACGACGGTGCCGCCACGGATCAGGATGGTCATGGTCTCTCACCTTTTGTAGTTATCGCTTTGTACTTGTCGGGGCTGTTGGCTATTCGCCATCCGTGAGTCGCGTATAGGTCTCGGGCCGGCGGTCGCGGAAGAACTGCCAGGTATTGCGAATCTCGCGGACCATCGCCAGATCGACCTCGTGGATCAGCAGCTCGTCCTCGCTGGCGCTGGCCTTGGCCTCGATCTGGCCGCGCGGATTGGCGATATAGGAGGAGCCGTAGAACTCGCCGATATTCCAGGGCGCTTCGCTGCCGACGCGGTTGATGGCGGCCACGAAACAACCGTTGGCGGCGGCCGAGGCGGGCTGCTCTAGTTCCCACAGGTATTGCGATAGCCCGGCGACGGTCGCCGAGGGGTTGAAGATGATCTCGGCGCCGTTGAGCGCCAGGGCACGCCAGCCTTCGGGGAAGTGGCGGTCATAGCAGATATACACGCCGATCTTGCCGTAGGCGGTGTCGAAGACCGGCCAGTTCGACTGGCCCGGCTTGAAGAAGTACTTCTCCCAGAAGCCGGCTACCTGCGGGATATGCGTCTTGTGATACTTGCCGAGATAGCTGCCGTCGGCGTCGAATACCGCAGCGGTGTTGTAGTAGATACCGGTGACGGTTTCCTCGTAGATCGGCACGATGATCACCATGCGATGCTTGGCCGCGAGCTTTTGCATCATCTGGCAGGTGGGCCCCTCGGGGACTTTCTCGGCGGCGGCGTACCACTTCTTGTCCTGGCTGGGGCAGAAGTAGGGCTGGTTGAAGACTTCCTGGAAACACAGCACCTGGACGCCGGCCTCGGCGGCTTGCTCGATGTAGGGCAAGTGCGCCTCGTTCATGGCGTCGCGAATGGCGGCCGGCTCGAGGTCGGTCTCGGTCTTCAGGGCCATCTGGATCAAGCCGATCTTCACCTTTTCCATCAATCGTTCCTCATCTTGTGCTTGTTGTTGTGCCCGTTGCGAGCGGTCATGCTTCTGATTAAAAACCTGACTGTATAGTCAGGATAATGGAAAGCTAGTCGCTTATCGGGAATTCGTGCAAGTGGTTTTTTAAACTCTACCGGGATGCTCTAAGTGATGGTAACTCGTTAATTAATAAAGCATTCCCGGTCTAAGGGCAGAGAGCGCACTTCCAGGGTGCATCTGGGAGTGTTCGTTTAAATACAATTAAAACAATAATTTATGTTTATTCATGAATCGTTGAGAGGCAGCGGTTAACGCTGTTATGCACCCTCTTGGAAATTGACTAGAGTGTCAGGATGCTTGCCTATCATCTTCCAGGGCCGTGGCCTGAATCACCTTGGCCATAGGGATTGAAAGTTGACGACTTGGGCAGGTTTTGATGTGTTCATTAAAATCAATAACTTGTTGCAAGCGGACGTTAATGACGGGCTGGCTTTCAACGACGCTGCGCCTGCAAAATCGCCGAATTGGGCACGCTTCTTGCGAGGAGACGGCAAGCGAGGTCAGCGTTCAAAACATATTCACGGCTTCCCGCAAGGGAGTCGGCAGCCGCATGAGGAGACAACAACAATGACGGCAAACATTTCACGCTCGGTGCAGCGTGGCGAACTCGTCGAACTCGAGGTCGGTGACGACGTGCGCGAGAGTTCACGCTTCAATGAAGATATCGCCCCGACACGGCTCGAGGAGCGTACCTGGTCGCGCTGGAACGTCGCCGCGCTATGGGTCGGCCTGTCGATCTGCGTACCGACCTACACGCTGGGCGGCATCCTGACCGCCTATTTCGGCCTCTCGGTGAGCGAGGCGCTGGTCACTATCCTGCTTGCCAACATCGTGATCCTGTTGCCACTGACGCTGAACGCCTTCCCGGGCACCAAGTTCGGCATTCCGTTTCCGGTGGTGTTGCGCTCGTCGTTCGGCATTCGTGGTTCCAATGTGCCCTGTTTGATCAGGGCGCTGGTGGGGTGCGGTTGGTTCGGCATCCAGACGATGTTCGGCGGGCTGGCGATCCATCTGTTGCTGGCGGCGATCTTCCCGCCCTGGCGTGCGCTGGAAGGGCTCGGCGAGGTCATCGGTTTCTTCCTGTTCGGGGCCATGAACCTGTACGTGGTGATCCGCGGCGCCGAATCGATCAAGTGGCTGGAAACGCTCTCGGCGCCGCTGTTGCTGGCCGTCGCCGTGGGGCTGATGGTGTGGGCCGTGCCGCACGTGTCGATGACCGAACTGCTGAGCCAGCCGCCGTCGCGTCCCGAGGGGGCGCCGGTATACGACTATTTCTTCGCCGGGCTGACGGCCATGGTGGGATTCTGGGCCACGCTGTCACTCAACATTCCCGACTTCAGCCGTTTCGCCAAGAGCCAGAAGGATCAGATCGTCGGACAGATCATCGGCCTGCCCTTGACCATGTTCTTCTTCGCTTCGCTGGGCGTGGTGATGACCGCGGCATCGGCGTCGCTGGTCGGCGAAACGGTCTCCGACCCGGTCAGCCTGATCGGGCGCATCGACAGCCCCTTCTGGGTGGTCATCGCCATGTTCTTCATCATCGTCGCGACGATCTCGACCAACACCGCCGGCAATATCGTTTCGCCCACCAACGACTTCCAGAACATCGCCCCCAAGCTGATCAACCAGACCCGCGGCACGCTGATGACCGGCCTGGTCGGGGTGCTGCTGATGGGCTACGACCTGCTGCAGAAAGCCGGCGTGATCGTCTCCGACGTGACCCTCGAGAGCCTGTACTCCAACTGGCTGCTGGGCTATTCGAGCCTACTGGGGCCGATCGCCGGGATCATGATCGTCGATTACTTTCTGATCAAGCGGCAGCAACTGGACGTCGCCAGCCTGTACAAGGACGGCGCCGCGTACCCGGCCTACAATCCGGCGGGCTTCATCGCCTTCTTCGTGCCGGTGGCGTTGACCATCTTCTCGCTGGCGACGGGTGCCTGGACCTGGTTCTACGATTACGGCTGGTTCACCGGCTCGGCGCTGGGCGCGGTGGTCTACTACCTTGCCAGCCAGTTGCTCGGCAAGCCGGCGGCGGCGCCCGTACCCGGGACGGCCGCACCCGGCACGGCTGCCGAGAAAGCCAACGGCTGATCGCCGAGCGTTCAGCCAAGCAAGCCACGCGTCCGTCCCGGTGCCGGGCGCGTGGCTTTGCCGTGCCCGTGATGGCTAGATGTCGACGCTTCGCGGGCCGTCTCGGGGAATGTCGATCATCGCCAGCATGGCGCTCGCGGCAGCCGAAAGCGGGTGGCGGCGACGCATGATGACGCCGAGTTCGCGGGGGATGTCGGGTTCGATGAGCCGGCGGTGGGTGATGCCTTCGCCGGCGATCTGGCGAAAGCTCAATGAGGGAAGCACGCTGATTCCGACCCCGGCGGCCACCATGCGGCCTACGGTGGCGATCTGGCTGGCCTCACAGATGATATCCAGGCGTGCGCCGATTTCGGCCATCACGGCGTCGATGTCCTGACGCGAGCTCGAGCGTCGATTGATGCCGATAAACGGATAGGCCGCAAGCTGCGACCAGGTAACGGCCTTCCGCTCGAGCAGGGGATGCCCCAAGGGACACACCGCCACATAGCGATCGACCATCAGCGGCTCGAAGACCAGATCGTCGGCATTGAGCGGGGCAACGGAAAATCCCATGTCCGCGCGCCCCTCGCGCACCAGTTGATTGACCTCGTCGGCGAGCACGTCATGCAGGCTCAGGTTGATACGCGGATGACGCGCACGAAAGTCGGCGATGAGCCCGGGCAGCAGGCCGGCTGCCAGTGTCGGCAAGGCCGCCAGGGTGATCTTGCCGCGCTCCTTGAGGAAACGTTCGTTGAGATCCTCGAAAGCCTCCGCCCAGTCGTCCAGCAGGCGCACCGCCACCGGCAGGAAAGCGGCCCCCTCGGGGGTCAGCGCCAACTGACGGGTCGTCCGCGCAAACAATGGCCCGCCGACCGTTTCCTCCAGCTTGCGGATGGCAATGCTCAAGGCGGGTTGCGAGAGGTGAATGCGCTCGCTGGCTTCGGCGAGGCTGCGTGACTGGGCGACGGCGACAAAGGCCTTGAGCTGTTTGATGCTGGGATTCATTTATTTAATTTAATAAAACTTAAAAAATATTCAATATACAAAACAAAAGTCCGGGGCGACTCTGCCAATGAGCGGTGCCCGCCAGAGGCGCCTCCTACAACAACAAGGGCCTTGCGCGGCCCACGGAGCCAACCATGAAAACGCTACTCACCGCGGCAGCGGCCAGCCTGGCCGTGCTTGCATTCAGTTCCGCCAGCTACGCCGATCAGCGCCTGCTGATCGGATCGACGTCCAGCTCATCCAGCCATTACAGCTACTTCGTTGCCGTCAACCAGATCATCAACAACCAGGTCGAAGGCGTTAGCTCGTCGGTGGCCGAAACCGGGGCAACGGTCGACAACCTGCGCCGGCTGAGCCGCGATCAGATCGACCTGGGCCTGGTGACGACCAATACCGGCTACCACGCCTACCAGGGGCAGGGTGAGTTCGAGGGACGGGCCGTCGATAGCCGGCTGCTTTGGGTCTACACCGTGGCGCCCCAGAACGTGGTGCTGCGCGAGGACGCCGGCGTCAGCGAGCTCGCCGGGCTCGACGGCGTGCGTCTCAACCCGGGCATCACCGGCTCGGCGACCGAGGCCACCACCGAAGCGGTCATGAAGACGTTGGGCATCGAGCCCGACTACGTTCGTGGATCGACCAGCGATGTGGTCAGTGCCATCAAGGACGGCCGTATCGCCGGCTATGTCAAATCCGGTGTCGGCGATCGTCTCGATGGGTCGACCATGGATATCGCAACCTTCACGCCGATCACCGTCCTGGGATTGAGCGACGACCAGGCGGCGACGCTACGCGAACAAATGCCCGACGTGGCCGTCGTCGACGTGCCGGCCGGGGCCGCCGAGAACGTGCCCGCCTACACGACCTGGGCGTTCGGCGTGGCGGTGCATGCGAATCCCAACCTCGACGAGGAAACCGCCTACCAGATCGTCAAGGCGGTGATGGAAAATCCCGAACCTCAGGCCAACGCCTTCTCCGCGATCAAGGGTGCCGACATGGCGAAAATGACCCTGCAGGTGGGCAGCGTGCCGCTCCATGCCGGCGCGGCCCGCTACTATCGTGAGCAGGGGCTCGAGATCCCCGACGCCCTGAAGCCGGTCGAGTGAGCAGCGAGGTGCGATTCGACATGCGCAAGCGGCTGACCACGGGCCTGGCCCTGGCACTGGGTGGGTTGATTCTCTACACCTCGGCGATGGGGCCCTTTGCCAGTCTGGTCCAGCGTGGGCTCTTTCTAGCCCTGGTGCTGCTATTGGGATTGACGATCTATCCGCTGGCGGCGGGCACCCGCTGGCGTCCCCTGGGCGTGGCCATCGACCTGGTGCTGGCCGTTGGAGTCTGCGTGGCATGCGGTTACGTCGTCCTCAACCATCAGCGGATCCTGACCGAGCTGCCGTGGGCCACCCCGTGGGACATGGCCCTGACCGGAGTATTGCTGGTCGCCATCCTCGACCTGTCGCGTCGCGCGATCGGGGCGATCTTTCCGCTGCTGGTGCTGGCGGGACTGGCCTACGCGTTCTTCGGCTCGCTGATCCCCGGGGCGCTGGGGCACCGGGGCTTCGGTCTGGCCTTCGTCACCGAGACGCTCTATCTCGGTGATCTGGGTGTCTGGGGCATGCTGGTCGGCGTGGCGGCGACGACGATCGCCGCCTTCGTGCTGTTCGGCTGCCTGTTGCTGCACACCGGCGGCGGGCAGGCCTTCATGGACCTGGCCTTGCGCATCAGCGGGCGTTCGCCGGGCGGGGCGGCCAAGGTGGCAACGGTCGCCTCGGGGTTGTTCGGGATGGTCAGCGGCAGCGCGGTGGCCAACGTCGCGACCACGGGCAACTTCACCATTCCCATGATGAAGCGGCTGTCCTATCCGGCGCCCTTCGCGGCCGGGGTCGAGGCCGTGGCATCGACGGGCGGCCAGGTGGCGCCGCCGATCCTCGGTGCGGCGGCCTTCATCATGGCCGAAATCATCGGCGAGAGTTACGTGCGGATCGCCCTGGCCGCGCTGTTACCGGCGATCCTGTTCTACCTGGGAGTCTTCCTGACCATTCACCTGGTGGCTAGACGCCGTCGGTTGCAGGTCGTGCCGGAAGACGAGCTGCCGCCCTGGAGGGAGGTCCTGCGCCCCGGCCGGCTGGTGCCGGTGCTCGCTGCGCTCGCCGGGCTGTTCTATGGAGTGCTCAGTGGCCGCTCGATCCAGACGGCGGCCTTCTTCGGCATTTTGATGACCGTCGTCAGTTATACCGGTTTCGCATTGGCCGGTGGCGCGGGGATGCGCGACGTCGCGGCCAAGCTGCTCGCGGGATTGATCGATGCCGGCAAGGGCATGGTGATCATCGGCGCACTGCTGGCCGGGGCGCAGATACTGGTGGCGATGATCGGCTTGACCGGGATCGGTGTCACCCTGGCCGGGTTGATCGTCGACCTGGGCGGTCAATCGATGTTCCTGGTGGCGCTCATCGTCGGTGCCGTGTGCTTGATCCTCGGCATGGGAATTCCCACCACGGCGGCCTATGTACTGGTCGCGTCGGTGCTGGCGCCGGCGCTGACCGAGATCGGCGTCGAGCCGTTGATCGCCCATCTGTTCGTCTTCTACTTCGCGACGCTGTCGGTGATCACGCCTCCGGTGTGTGTCGCGGTCTTCGTCGGCGCGGGGATTGCCCAGACCGGCTGGCTACCGGCAGCCGGCGAGGCCATGCGCCTGGCCGCGGCGATCTACGTGATTCCTTTTCTGTTGTTGATCTATCCGGCGCTGGCCGGCTTCGGCGGGTGGCTCGACATCCTGCTGGCGGCCAGTCAGGGCACGGTCTTCGTCATCGCCTTCGCCACCCTGATGGCGCGCACCGCGTTGACCGGAAGCCGGACGCTGGACGCCCTGGCGTTGCTGGTCGTCATTGTCCTGGCGCTGACTCCGGGCTGGGCGACCACCTTGGCATCGATGCTGGCGCTCGGCGGTCTCTACGCGCGCCAGCGTAGCCGCCGGCCTCTGTCGAACGGCACGCGGAGCGCAGTGGGCGGGCCCCCCGGGGAGGGTCGGTCATGACTTTTCTGCTGGGCAGCGGGGCCGGATTTTCCGGGGATCGCACCGATGCGGCACCCCCCGTGGTTGCGGAGCTGATCCGCCGCGGTCAGCCAGCCGCGCTGATCTTCGAGACGCTGGGGGAGCGAACGCTGGCGGCCGCCCACCGGGCGATGCGCGAGGACCTGCAAGCCGGCTTCGAGCCGCTTCTCGAGGAGCTGCTGGAGCCGGTCCTCGCCGACTGCCATCGTCACGGAATCGCCATTCTCGGTAACTTCGGCGCCGCCAATGTCGCCGGTGCCTGCCGCGTGGTCCGGGAGCTGGCGGCGCGCCAGGGCTGCACGGGGCTGCGCATCGGTCAGGTTCACGGCGACGACGTGCGCGACCGGCTCGAGTCGCTCGACCTCGAACCCTGGGAAGCCGAGACGCGTGCGCTGCCGATGGGCGAGTCGCTGATTTCGGCGAACGTCTACCTGGGTGCTGCGCCCTTGGTCCAGGCGCTCGAGCGGGGCGCCGATGTGGTGGTGACCGGCAGGGTGGCCGATCCGGCGCTGTTTTTGGCGCCGCTGGTTCGCCACCATGGCTGGGCGTGGGACGACTGGGATCGGCTCGCCGCGGGGATGATGGCCGGTCATCTGGGGGAGTGCGGGGCACAGGTGAGCGGTGGCTATTTCGCCGACCCGGGGTTCAAGGAGGTCGCCGAGCTGGCGACCCTCGGTTATCCGATCATCGAGGTCGAGGCGGATGGCCGGTTGGTCATCACCAAGCCGGCCGGTACCGGCGGCTGCATCGATGCGCGTACCGTCAAGGAGCAGCTGCTCTACGAAGTGCACGATCCGGCGCATTACCTGACGCCCGACGTGGTCGTCGACCTGACGCACGTGGTGGTCAACGAGCTGGGGCGGGACCGGGTCGAGGTTCTCGGTATCCGGGGCAAGCCGGCGCCGGCTCGGCTCAAGACCACGGTTTGCTACGACGGTGGCTGGCAGGGCGAAGCCGAGATTTCCTACGCCGGTCCCAACGCGCTGGCCCGGGCGCGCCTGGCGGTGTCGATATTGCACGAACGGCTGCGCTTCAGGGCACCCGCCGAGTTGCGCAAGCGGCTGGACATCATCGGCCACATGAGCGTTTTCGATGACGACCTGGGTCGTCTGCGACAGCAAGACCAGCACGCCAACCCGGCGGGGGACTATCGCGTGCGGCTGGCTTGCGAGCACGCCGAGCGGCGCTGGGTCGAGCGCGCCACCCAGGAACTCTTGGCCCTGTACTGTGCCGGTCCTGCCGGTGGCGGCGGAGTCCGGCGGCACTTTCAGCGCCGCGTGCATACCGCATCGTTTTTGGTCAGACGTGACGATGTCACGGCCCATGCTTCCCTTTACGAGGATGCCGCCCATGAGTGACGCCCCATTCGGCGCAGCGCATGACGGGGGCGATGGCGTCACCGTCACGCTGCACCAGCTCGCCCACTCCCGCGCCGGCGACAAGGGCGATCGTCTCAACCTTTCGCTGTTCGCCTACGACCCGCGTCATTATTCGCTATTGCTCGAGCAGATCACCGAGCCGCGGGTATTGGCGCTATTCGCCCATCGCGGAGCGAGCCGGGTGCGGCGCTACCCGATGCCGGGACTGGCCGGCATGAATCTGGTGATCGACGACGTCCTCCAGGGCGGCGTCAATGGCGCACTCAATCTCGACGGCCACGGCAAGACGTTGTCCTTCTTGCTGCTGGGACTGACCGTCACGTTGCCTCGGTCGTTGTTGCCGGAGCGGTTGCCGGCGAAATGAGCCGAGGCGCAGTAACGAACCCCGCCCCGAAGAGCGGCGTTCGTGGTTTGCACGGGTCAGGTTTCAGCGAAGCGACAGGCCGGCAGTGGCGTTGCCCTCATCGGACGCAGCGCGGTAGGCGTCGTCCTCCTCGGCGAGCACCTGCGGCGAGAAGCGCACCAGGAACGTGAAGAAAGACGCCACCATGACCGCCATGCCCAGGTACAAAAGGCCCTGCTGATAGCTCAGCGATTCGGCGCGAAACAAAAAGCCGGCGGCAACGGCCCCGGCATTGCCTCCGGCACCGACGATGCCGGCGACCGCGCCCAGGGCGTTACGGTTGACGAAAGGCACCACACCGAAGGTGGCGCCTTCGGCCATCTGCACGAACAGGCTGAATACCAGCATGGTGCCGATGGCCACGGCGAGCACTTGCATCTGGGCGAAGAACATCAGCGCGATACCTTCGCAGAACATGGCGATGAACAACCAGCGCACACGACCCCTGAGTCCGCCATGGCGGGCGAAGAGATCCGAAAACACGCCACCCAGAGTGCGGGCGAATAGGTTCATCAGGCCGAACAGCCCGGCGATCAGGCCGGCGGTGGCCAGGTCGAGTTCGAAATTGTCGAAGAAGTAGATGGCGGCAATGTTGTTGATGGTCAGCTCGACACCGAAACAGGCGGCATAGACCACGAACAGCGCCCACACGCGTATGTCCCTGGCGGCAGCGCCGAAGGTGCTGCGCATGCCGTATTCCTGCTCGGCACGCGGCAGTTCGCCGCGCTCACGGAGCTCCTCGAAGTTGCCGTCCGGGGCGTCCTGGGTCAGGTAGTAGTACGCGATGCCGGTCAGGAGCAGCACGATGCCCGGAACAACCATCGCCAGGCGCCAGCCCAGCGTGGCTTCCACGCCGAGCATCATGATGCCGGCGAATATCAGCGGCATGAGTATCTGCGTGGTGCCACCACCCAAGTTGCCCCAGCCGGCGGTGGTGGCGTTGGCAGTGCCCACCACATTGGGGCCGAACATCACCGAGGTGTGGTACTGAGTGATGACGAACGAGGCGCCAACCGCGCCGATCGCCAGGCGCGCCAGGAAGAAGCTTTCGAAACTGTCGGCGAAGCCGATCATCATCACCGGCAGCGAGCCCAGGCACAGCAGCCAGGTGTAGGCCTTGCGCGGGCCGATCTTGTCACAGAGCACACCGATCGCCAGGCGAACGATGACGGTGATCGCTACCGAGGCGATGATGGTGTTGCCGATCTGGGTCTTGGTCAGGCCGAGATCGTCGCGTACCACCGCCATCAACGGGGCGATGCCGAACCAGCCGAAGAAGCAGATGTGGAAGGCGAACCACGAGAGATGGAAGGCCCGCATCTGCGGACTCTTGACGCTGAACAGGCGGATCCTGTTGGCTTTGTTGCGAATGTCCATAAGGCGGTCCTCATCGAGTCGGTGCCGAACGCGAAATCATGGGCCTTCGCCATTGAAGGTCCGGGTTCGACGCACTCGTGCTCGCGGGCAAGCCTGGTCCACGTCTGTCTGCAATGAGTACTGCATCAGCCGTGCCAACATTCAGCGCAGCTTCTCTTTCAGGCATTTGCGTCCCGTTTGAGGGCTGTCGGCGGCTCCATCGCATCGATGAAGCGCCGCTTTGGCGCATCCGCCGAGGCGTTTGCACTATGAGAAGGCGCCATGAAGAGGCGCAATGTCATTCCGGTACGGTTCTGCCGGCGAATGGTCAGCGGGCCGGGGGCTGGCTCGATTCGTGCATGACTTCGAAATAGAGATCATCATAGGCGAGGAAGGGCATGACCCTCAGGGTATTGATCGTGAATGCCAGGGCCGAGCGTGCTCGTGCGTTGGACCCGGGACTGGTCGAGGCGGGCTTCGATGTGGTGGCGACCGTCGACGAGAGCGAGGACCTCTACACGGCCATGGATCGTCTGCAGCCCGACGCGGTGGTCGTCGACGCGGCATTGCCCAGCCGCAATACGCTCGAACATCTCGGCCAGTTGGGGCGACGCTTTCCCAAGCCGATGATCATGCTGGCCGAGGAGGAGACTCCCGAGTTGGCCCGGCAGGCCGCCCGGGAGGGGATCAGCGCCTATGTCGTCGACAGCGTGATGCCGGCGCTGGTGCGCTCGATGATCAATGTGGCCGTGGCCAGCTTCGAGGCGCATCGTGCGCTCAAGGGCGAGCTGACGCGCACCCAGGAGAGCCTGGCGCAGCGACGGGCCATCGATCGCGCCAAGACGCTGCTCATGGAAAACCGCAGCTGCGGCGAGGATGCCGCCTATCAGCACCTGCGCACGACGGCCATGAATCGTCGCATGACGATTCATGAACTGGCCCAGGAACTGATCGCCGCTGTGGGCAAGAAGTCTTAGAAGAGACAGTGCAAGCCAGCCCCGAATGGGGCTTTGGCACTTTGAGCGCAGTCGCGGAAACGAAGACGCCCCGCGATGCGGGGCGTCTTCGTTAACAGCGCGGCCATGCTGTCAGCTACCGTCGGGGTTTCTCTTACTGGGCGTCGAGGCGCGAGCCAGCTGAGCGCCACCGCTGGTTTCGAGCTTGGCCAGGAGTTGCTCGGATTGCTGCTTGAATGACGCCAATGCCTGCCCAGACAGGCTCTTGTTTTCAGGCAGCTTGACGCGCATGGCGTCGACCTGGCGATTGTTGACCATGACTTCGTAGTGCAGGTGAGGGCCGGTGCTTCCGCCAGTGTTGCCCGACAGCGCGATCTTCTGGCCCATCGTCACCCGCTCGCCTTCCTTGACCAGGCTCTTGGACAAGTGCATGTAGCGGGTCTTGTAGCCGTTGTCGTGGCGGATGACCAGGTAGTTGCCCGCACCGCCGGCCTGGAAGGCGGTCTTGATGACGCGGCCGTCCGCGGGCGCTTCCACCACGGAGCCGGTACGCATGGCGAAATCCGTACCGCGGTGCGGACTGATGCGCCCGGTTATCGGGTGATGGCGACGCAGGTTGAACGGCGAGCTGATGCGATGGTGACCTTCGAACGGGTAGCGGTCGAAGGCCGGGTCCAGGCTTTGGCCGTCCGGTGTATAGAAACGGTCGTCCTCCGGATTGCGGACGACCGTCAGCTCGGTCCGCTCGCCTTCGTAGCGAGCCGCCAGAATGCGCGAGTCCAATGTCTTGCCTTCGACCATGTCGGCTTCGACCAGCACCTGGAAATGGTCGCCACGGCGTGTGTCGCGACGGAAGTCGATCTTCTTCGACAACAGGTTGCTGAGTTCTGCCACCTCGCTGTATGAGAGCCCGGTGGCGCCTGCCGAACCGGCGAAACTGCCACTAACCGTGCCCGCAAACAGGCGCTGGGTGGCTTCTCCGGCCTTCTCGATATTGGCGATGTCGAATGTTTGCTGCTCTGCGTTGCGCTCGATGAGATATCCCGAGCGGGCATCGTTCATCACTCGCAGGGCCAGCAATTGACCCTCTTCATCGAGCTGGAAGTCGATATTGTCGCCGACACGCCAGTTCGTCAGTGCCTCGTCGTTCGGCAGGCTGTCCAGCAGGCGCAGGACTTCGCTATAGCCGAGACCAAAGGTACGCTCGGCCATGACGGCGAAGGTATCGCCCTTTTGAACGGTATAGGTTTCCCACTGGGGTACGAACTCTTCCTTGGCCACGAGTTCGTTCTCGAGTTCGACTTCGTCGCCGTCGAGAATCATGGGGTCCGTGGACAGGTCTTCGTAGGAGGTACCCCCGATGAGATCCTGTTCCGGGTCGTCGAACAGTTGCAGTGCAATGTGTAGCGCCTGAGCGTCGAGTGCGATCTCATCGGCGGGGGGCTGCGAAGCCGGTGCCGGCTGCGTGGGGGCGTTGGCCACTGCACGAGGCGCTTGAGGCTGGAGTACCGTGAGATCGGCAGAGGGATCCGTTTCACGGGCCTGGGCCGTTTCGATGAAATTCAGGTCGACGACTTCCTGAGCCGTCAGGGCGATCAGGGGAATGTCCCGGCCGATAATGCTGGAGCTGGACGACTGAGCCCTCTTGGGTACGGCCTGATCCAGAGCCTGGGTATCGACTGCCGAAGTTGGAACGGCAAGGGCGAGACTGACTTGTTTAGGCGTGCCGGTAGTAATATCGGTTTCGTTTGAAACGGCCAAAATCTTGTGCGTGCCCAGCACAGTAACCATGGTGGCGACGGGTAACAGCAGCAACTTGTGCGTGCGGGGCAGCGAATGGAAAATTCGCAACATAAAGGGCCTAGGTGCATGTAAATGGAGGAAAAAACCCATGCACCATAACCCATGCCATATAGCCTGCCTAGCCTGTACAGGTGTACAGGCTTTAAACTTCTAGCCAACGGCTACTCTACATAAACAACCGGTTACTGAATAGCTACATAATTCCTTCTTTGCAAAAACTTTATCACGGATTGGACAAGACTTTATCACTTGGCCAAGGTGCCGTCGCGATAATCGCGTAATGCCTGATCGAGTTCCTCGCGCTGATTCATCACGAAAGGGCCGTAGTGAGCGATCGGCTCGCCATGTGGATGACCAGCCAAGAGCAGTACCTGCGCGCCTGAGTGGCTGGACAGTGTCAGCGTTTCGCCCGCACCCAAGCTTGCCAGCCGCTGCGCTGAAACTGTTTCCCCGGCTATCTGCAATTCGCCCTCGAAGACATAGGCCAGCAAGGTCGGCGCATCCTGTTTCAACGTTAGCGTCGCTCCCTGGGCAAGGCGGACATGGGCGATTCCAGCCTGCCCCGCCAATTCATCCAGCGGTCCGTCGACAGCATGAGTCGCCGTCGCCCAGTGCCCGCCCAGTGCGCTGAGCTCGCCGCCTTCCTCCTCCAGACGCGGCATCTCATCGCTCTTAATATCACGATAGGTAGCCGGACTGAGCTTGTCACGCGCGGCCAGGTTGATCCATAGCTGGAAGGCATGGAGCCCGGCATGATCGGTCATCGGCATTTCCGAATGAATAATGCCGCGGCCGGTATGCATCCATTGGGCGTCGCCGCTGCCAATGGAACTGCTATGGCCGAGGTGGTCTTCATGCATCAATCCGCCGTGCACGACGTAGGTCAGTGTCTGAATGCCGCGATGCGGATGCGGTGGGAACCCGCCGATGTATTCGTCGGGGTGCTCCGAACCAAGCTCGTCTAACATTAGAAAGGGATCAAGCCCGCCACCGAAATCGTGGATGCGGGAAATCTTGACGCCGTCGCCGTCCTGGCTGGGGTGGCTGGAAACAAGGCGGTTGATTGTGCGCTGTGACATCGTCTTTACCTCGCTTTAATTGCAATGATTGCATTGTAGGACGACTTTTTCGAAGAATAAGCGCATAGTTTTGCCTTCTTCATTCGAGGAAAACGAAAATGTCACGAGTGACCCTGGCTCAATGGCAGATGCTTGCAGCGGTCGTCGATCATGGCGGCTTTGCCCGTGCGGCCGAAGCGATCCACAAGAGCCCCTCGACGCTCAATCACGCCGTTCACAAGCTCGAAGCGCAGCTTGGGGTGTCGATTCTCGAGCCGGTCGGGCGTCAGGTGCGGCTCACCGATGCAGGCGAGATGCTGTTGCGCCGGGCGCGTCAACTGATCGAGAACGCCGCGGCCCTGGAAGAGGTCGCCGAGGGTATGGCGGCGGGGCTGGAAGCGGAAGTGTCGTTGGCGGTCGATCAGATATTCCCACCCGATGCGCTGGCCGAAGCGCTTCAGCAGTTTTCCCGCAGCTACCCGCACGTACGCATCCAGCTTCACGAAACGGTGCTCAACGGTGGGGTCGAAATGCTCTACGACAAGCGTGTGGACCTGGTGATCTCGGGGCTCGCCGCCCAGGGCTTTCTGGGCGAGCCCCTGGTGACCCTGCGGTTCATCGCCGTGGCCCATCCCGCTCATCCGTTGCACGCCCTGGCACGCACTCTCGATCTGCGCGATCTGATCCAGCATCGTCAACTGGTGGTTCGCGATTCGGCCTTGCGCCAATCGATGGATGCCGGCTGGTTGAAGGCCGAGCAGCGCTGGACGGTCGGCCATTTGGCGACTTCGCTGGACATGCTCGAGCGTGGGCTGGGGTTTGCCTGGCTGCCCGAAACACGCATTCGGGAAGCGCTGGCCGCACGGCGTCTCAAGCCGTTGCCGTTGGCTGCGGGAGGCATACGCGAGGTCCCCATGCAATTGATCTTCCAGGATCGCGACCGGGCCGGGCCGGCGACCCACGCCATGGCTCAGGCGCTGCATGAGGCCGTCAATGCCTGTTGTCCCATCAATGACGATTCGTTTTATTCGAAAGAACAGGCGGAAAACTTGCAGAGTAGCGTCGAATGAATCGGTTTAAGCTGGAAGGAAATGGCTAACCGATATTCAGGAGACGACGATGGGCTTGTTGATCGAAGGCCAATGGCACGACCAATGGTATGACACCAAGGCGCATGGCGGGGAGTTCGTTCGAGAGTCGGCCAAGTTGCGCGACTGGGTGACACCCGACGGGCGACCCGGGCCCGATGGCCAGCCGGGTATACAGGCTCAAGCCGAGCGCTTCCACCTCTATGTTTCGCTGGCTTGTCCCTGGGCGCACCGTACCCTGATCCTGCGCAAGCTCAAGGGGCTGGATGGGTTGATCGGCGTCTCCCATACCAGCCCGCTGATGCTCGATCAGGGCTGGACGTACAATCGGGCGGAGGGTTCCAGTGGCGATCCCATCAATGGCGTCGATTATCATCATCAGCTCTATACGCTGACCGATGGCCGTTATACCGGCCGTGTCACCGTACCGGCGTTGTGGGACAGGCAAGCCCGACGCATCGTCAACAACGAGTCGGCCGACTTGGTGCGCATGTTCAACGGCGCCTTCGACGAGCTGACCGGCAACACCCTGGATCTCTATCCCGAGGATCTGCGAGAGACCATCGAAGCGATCAACGCTGATGTCTACGATCACATCAATAACGGGGTCTACAAAGCCGGGTTTGCCACCGAGCAGGACGTCTACGACAAACACGTAACGGCCCTGTTCGAGGCGCTCGGGCGCATGGAGACGCGCCTGGGCGAGCAGCGTTACCTGGTCGGGGAATGGCTGACCGAAGCGGACATCCGGCTATTTACCACCCTGGTGCGTTTCGATGCCGTCTATCACGGGCATTTCAAGTGCAATCTGCGGCGTATAGCCGACTATCCCAACCTGGCGAACTACCTGCGCGAGTTGTACCAATGGCCGGGAGTCGGCGAGACGGTCGATTTCGACCATATCAAGCGCCACTACTATGCCAGCCACGCCACCATCAATCCCACGGGTATCGTGCCCAAGGGGCCGATCCTCGATCTCGAGCGCCCCCATGACCGCGAGCGCCTACCGGGGCGAGGCATTCGCGAGAAGGGCTGAAGCTACGAGCTACGGGCTACGAGCAGTAAGATTGCAGGATGGCGGCGCTGGTGCATCATAAGCTGAAGCCCGAAGCCCGAAGCCCGAAGCCCGAAGCCCGAAGCCCGAAGCCCGAAGCCTCATGACTTCTTGGCGTGGCGCTCCAGCCAGCGATCCAGGGCGTTGGCGAATTCGCGACGCTCGCTGTCGCCATAGCCGCTAGGGCCAGCGGTGTGTTCGCCGCTGGCGCGCAGGGTTTCCATGAAATCGCGCATCTGCACGCGGGCGCGGATATTGTCCGGGGTCAGCGCCTCGCCGCGATTGGTCATGACTTCGGCGCCCTTGTCGATCGCCTCCAGGGCGAGCGGCAGGTCGGCGGTAACCAACAGATCGCCGCTTTCGATGCGTCGGACGATCGCGTTGTCGGCGGCGTCGAAGCCGCTGGCGACCGCCAGCGGCTTGACCCAGCGCGAGGGCGGCAGAGGCACCTGATGGTTGGCGACGAACCAAGCCGTGGTCCGGGTGCGCTCGGCGGCGCGGATCAGGATATCCCGCGCGGCGCGCGGGCAGGCATCGGCATCGATCCACAGGCTGGGCATCGGTCTCTCCCGGTCGGATAATTAGGCGGCGAATGGAAAAGGGGTAGGCAAACCCTACTCGACGATGGTAGCATGCTTGCTCCTCGCATGTGCTGACCCCACCATCCAGCTGATTCGCCCCCATCGAAATGCCAACGGGCAGGGGACGTTTCTCTCGCAAGGCGCGCAGTTCGACTCGACGAGCGACTGCCTCGAGCGCCAGGTGCATTGATGGAACGCCACAGTTGCCGACTCGGCTCCGGCGTGCAAGGTCGCCACACTGTTCGTCCGTTTCCGCATTCCGCGGTGACGCTAGAGAAGCGGACAGGATGCAGGTGCGACCCGGTACCTGTCACGTTGTCGACGATTTGATCGACAGCCGCAATCGACACGGTGCCACGACAATTTCCCGCCGGTGACTGCCGGCTACTCAAGGTGTGATATGACCTCGACTTCTGTCGCCTCGCCGAGCTTCGGCGACCTGGCACTGCTGCCTGCTGTGCTCTCCGCCCTGGAAACCCTGGGCTATCAGAATCCTTCGCCGATCCAGGCGCAGACCATTCCTGCGCTGCTGGAAGGCCGTGACATGCTGGGCCAGGCCCAGACCGGTACCGGCAAGACCGCGGCGTTCGCGCTGCCGGTGCTGTCGAAACTCGAACTGACCCGCCGCGAGCCGCAGGTGCTGGTGCTGGCGCCGACCCGTGAGCTGGCCCAGCAGGTCGCCGTGTCGTTCACCAAGTACGGCCAGAACCTCAAGGGCCTGGAAGTGGCCAGCCTGTGTGGCGGCCAGGAATATCGCGAGCAGCTCGGCGCGCTGCGCCGCGGTGCGCAGGTGATCGTCGGTACCCCCGGCCGGGTGATCGATCATCTCGATCGCGGCAGCCTCAAGCTGGACGGTCTGTCCGCCTTGATCCTCGATGAAGCCGACGAGATGCTGCGCATGGGCTTCATCGACGACGTCAAGCGCGTGGTCGCCGATACGCCCAAGGATGCCCAGCGGGTGTTCTTCTCCGCGACGCTGCCGGCCGAGATCGAGCGTATCGTCAATCGCTACCTGGTCGATCCGGTCAAGGTGGCCATCGAGTCCAGGGCCGACACCGCGGCGAGCATCGACCAGCGCCTGGTGCGCGTCGATGGCGGTGCCAAGCTGGAAGCGTTGTCGCGGATTCTCGAAGTCGAGCCGGTGGATGCGGCGATCGTCTTCGTGCGCACCCGTGCCGCCTGTACCACCCTGGTCGAGCAGTTGACCCTGCGCGGTATCAATGCCGCGGCGCTGTCGGGCGATCTGGACCAGAGCCTGCGCGAGCGTACCGTCACCCGGCTCAAGCGTGGCAAGATCGACGTGCTGGTGGCGACCGACGTGGCCGCCCGTGGTCTCGACGTGCCGCGCATCACTCACATCATCAATTACGATCTGCCGCAGGACAGCGAGGCCTATACGCACCGCATCGGGCGTACCGGTCGTGCCGGGCGCTCGGGTGTGGCGATCACCTTCGCCGGTGTCCGCGAGACCCGCAAGGTACGCTGGCTGGAGCAGGCCACCGGCCAGACGCTGACCGATACGCAACTGCCCGACGAAGCGGCGATTCGCGGTCATCGTGACGAGCGCTTCCGCGAGCGCGTCATTGGCGCGCTGACCGCCGGTGCGGACGCGCAGCGTAGCCTGATCGAGCGACTGATCGACGAAGGCCAGGACCCGGTCGAACTGGCTTGTGCCTTCGCCGCCATGGCGCGTGCCGACGAGGCGCCCATCGGTCGCCTGCCCAAGCCGGGCGCACGCAACGATCGCGATGGCTCGCCGCGCGACGGTAAGCCGCCGCGCCGCCGTGACAGCGGTCCCAGCGAGGGCATGACGCGCTATCGTGTCTCGGTGGGCCACAAGGACGGCGTCAAGCCGGGCCAACTGGTCGGCGCGCTGGCCAATGAAGGTGGTATCGAGGGCGCGCGTATCGGTCGCATCGATATCCGCAACGCCTTCTCGGTGGTCGAGCTGCCCAGTTCGCTGCCGACCTCGATCCTCGCCAAGATGGCGCGTGCCCGGGTCGCCGGCCAGGCGCTGGAGATCGCCGAGGACCAGGGCGCGCCGACGGAGCGTCCGGCACGTCGTCGCAGCAGCGATGACGCGCCGATTCGCCGCCGCTCGCGGGCCTGAGACGAATGCCGCTGCGACTTGACCCTGATTCTTGACCCAAGCGCCGGACGGTCACCACACTGAGGGGCAATCGCCTACGGGCGGTTCGACACTTCAGCGGTACACGGAGGTGACAGATGGCCAAAGGTGATATTCGCAGCCGGCGCGGCAAGGTCGCCAACGGTTCATACGGTCGGCGGCGGCCTAGCGACCAGCGTCAGGCCGAGCGCTACAGGCAGCGCGGCTACTGAGCGCGACGGTTAGCGAAATGCAAACGGGGGTGGCCATTGGCCACCCCCGTTTTTTTGCCGCACAGGCCGAGCCGGACGGCTTCGGCACCTTCGAAAGATTCAGTTGCGGGCCAGCAGCGAGGCGTCGTAACGATGCTGGCGTTCGCTGTCGTCGAGCATGGCGATGCCCTGGGTGTCGCCGCCGTTGGCCAGACTGGCGAAGATCACCCGGTAGGCGAGCACGGCCTGTACATAGGCCCGGGTCTCGCGATAGGGGATGCTTTCGACGAACAGGTCGAACTCACGGGGCGCCTCGCGCAGCCAGCGATCGACCCGGCCCGGGCCGGCGTTATAGGCCGCGACGGCGGCCAAGCGGTTGCCGCTGTAACGGTCCATCATCTCGCGGATGTAATGACTGCCCAGACGGATGTTGCTTTCGGGCTGATAAAGCTCCTCGGGACTGGGCCGGTCGAAGCCATGGCGATCGCTGACGTGCTCGGCGGTACCCGGCATCAGTTGCATCAGCCCGCGTGCCCCGACCGGCGAGTGTGCCTGGGGGTTGAAAGCGCTTTCGCGACGCGCGATGCCCATCAGCAGAAACGGGTCGACGTCGGCGCGCTCGCCCCATTCGCGAAAGCTGGCCCGGTAGGCCGGCGGAAAGCGCCAATCGAGCGCGTCCCACTGGTCAGAGAGAATCGTGGTCTGAACGGCCATCGCGTACCAGCCCCGGCGCAGGGCGTAGTCGGCCAGCGCGCGGGCCTGCTCTTCGCTGGCCTGCTGCGAGGCGTAGTACCACTCGCTGCGCGCCAGTCCCGGTTCGCCGATACGCATCAGCGCTTCGGTGCGCTGAACCGTCGGCCAGTCATCGACCATCTGGCGATAGGCGTCGTTGAACTCGGCGAGGTGACGGTTGAGCGCGTAGGGCCGGCCGAGCCGGTCGGCAGCGGCGAAGCCGTAGAAGCTGCGCTGATCGGCGGCGGCGGCGAAGGCCTTCGCCGCGGTCTGCTCGTCGCCTAGCTCGTCCAGCGCGCGGCCCAGCCAGTACTGCCAACGGGCATCCTGACGCGGGTCGTCGGGCATCGCGTGGACCCAGTCGATGACGCCTTGCCAGTCGCGCTCGGCCAGTGCGCGGCGCACCCGCAGTTCGAGCAGGTCGCCGTCGGCCAGCCGGGCCAGGTTGGCGTCCACCCAGGCGCGGTTGTTGACGATCTCGCGGGCCATCGAGTAGAACGCCAGGTCTTTCTCGATGGTATGCCGCTGGGCGTCGCTGAGCGCCAGATACGGGGCGATCTTGCGCCAGGCTTCGAGCGCGGCTTCGGTATCGGCGCGGGTGAACTGGTGCATGGCCGCCATGAACAGCGTCGTGCTGGCGCCGTCGGGGCCGACGTCGCGGGGCACCCGGGTGATGGCCGAGTAATCCTTGCGCAGCCGCTCGAGGGCTTCCTTGGCGCCGCCCCAGCCTGCGGGTAACTGGCCTTCCAGATAATTCATCAGCCCGGTTTCGCCGGCCTCCCAGGCCAGCATCAGACGCCGCCAGATCGCCTTTCCATCGATCTCCCCGCGCGCGCGCAAGGTGTCGAACAGCGAATTGCATTCGCTGGGCTGGGAGCGCCCGGCGAGCCACAGTTCGCGTCCACCTGCGGCGGCGGCGGCCGGGTCGCGGTCGAGCAGGGCGGTGTAGTAGTAGCATTGGCGGATCGTGCCGCGGGGTTCGCCATCACTGACCGCGAGGAGGTCGCTAAAGCGTCCGGCCCGGCCATACTCGATCTCGGCGATGCCGCGCAGCCAGTCGCCGAGCGGCGAATCGGCATAGCGCGTCAGGTAGGCGTTGACGGTCGCCGGGTCGACGTTGGGCAGGCGCTCGCGCAGGCGGTGATACTCGACATACCCGGCCAGCACATGGTCGTCGATGGCGGCCTGATCGATGCGGTTCCACTGATGGTTGCGGGCGGCTTCCAGCGCATTGCGCATGGCGCGGTCGGCGGCCTCGTCGGCGAGGGCCGGCAGGCTCAGCAATAGTGCGCTAATCAGCGCGAGTCCACGGCGGGGAACTCGAAAAGGCATCGGCGACTCCTCGTTCATGCTTGCCTATCGGATACGGACTGCCTCATCCTCGCCGATAGCGCTGCACTTGAGTAGTGTTGTTTGGTGTCCATGTACTATTCGGCGGTCCGGCGTGCGACACAAGGAGAGATCGAGATGGCGGGATTCAAGGCATGGAACATCGCCGCGCGTCTCAAAAGACGCGGCGGCGCGCTGGCGCAGATGGCGCGGGCGATGCGTTTGTTCGTACCCATGTGTAGCGATGTCCTGCGTGGGCGCTATCGCCCGGTGCCCTGGTCGGCAATCGGCTGGATGGCGCTGGCCGTGGTGTATCTGGTTTCGCCAATCGACCTGCTACCCGATTTCCTGTTGCTGATCGGGGTGGTCGACGACGTAGTGATCGTCGGCTGGCTGCTGACCCGCGTGGACGCGGCGCTGGCCGATTACCGGCGCTGGAAGGGCGTCGACATGCCGGTGCGCCGCCCGCCGCCGCGCTGAACCGCCCCTTGTTGTCGGCTTTCCGCGGATCGAGCCGGCAAATGCTTGAAATGCCTGCCCGGGGCCCCATATCGGTGACGGAACGTTGTTCAACACCATGAGGGGCCGCTAAATGACAACCGCCACCCATGAAGAGACCCTTGGCTTCCAGACCGAAGTCAAGCAGCTACTTCATCTGATGATCCACTCCCTGTATTCCAACCGGGAGATTTTCCTTCGCGAGCTGATCTCCAATGCCGCCGATGCTGGCGACAAGCTGCGTTATCAGGCGTTGGACAACGACGCGCTCTACGAGGGCGACAGCGACCTGCGCATCGAGATCGAGCACGACGCCGAGGCCAACACCGTGACGGTGCGCGATAACGGCATCGGCATGACCCGCGAGGACGTCATCGCCAACCTCGGCACCATCGCCAAGAGCGGTACCGCCGAGTTTCTCAAGCAGCTTTCCGGTGAACAGCAGAAGGACGCCAAGCTGATCGGCCAGTTCGGGGTCGGCTTCTATTCGGCATTCATCGTCGCCGATGAAGTCACCGTACGTACCCGGCGCGCGGGTAGCGAGGCCGGCGTCGAATGGCGTTCGCGCGGCGAGGGCGAATTCACCGTCGCCGATATCGACATGAACGCGCACGGCACCGAGATCGTCCTGCATCTCAAGGATGACGCCAAGGAGTTCGCCGACGATTACCGGCTGCGCAGCCTGGTGCGCAAGTACTCCGATCACATCGACGTGCCGGTGCGCATGCTCAAGACCGAGACCGCCACCGACGACGACGGCAACGAAGTCGAGGGCAGCGAGGTCGTCACCTGGGAGACCGTCAACGAGGCCCAGGCGCTGTGGGTACGGCCCAAGAGCGAGGTCAGTGACGACGAGTACAAGGCGTTCTACAAGCACATCTCGCACGATTTCAGCGACCCGTTGACCTGGAGCCACAACAAGGTCGAGGGCAAGCTCGAGTACACCAGCCTGCTCTACGTGCCCGAGCGGGCGCCGTTCGATCTCTACGAGCGCGACGGCGCGCGTGGCGTGCGCTTGTACGTGCAGCGCGTGTTCATCATGGACGACGCCGAGCAGTTCCTGCCGCTCTACCTGCGCTTCATCAAGGGCGTGGTGGACACCAAGGATCTGTCGCTCAACGTCTCGCGCGAGCTGCTGCAGAAGGACCCGCAGGTCGACAAGATGAAGTCGGCGCTGACCAAGCGCGCGCTGGACATGCTCAAGAAGCTGGCCAAGGACAACGACGCCTACCAGCGCTTCTGGAATACCTTCGGCGCGGTACTCAAGGAAGGCCCGGCGGAGGACTTCGCCAACCGCGACAAGATCGCCGAGCTACTGCGCTTCTCGACCACCCACACCGACACCGCGACCCAGGATCAGTCGCTGGCGGACTATGTGGCGCGCATGAAGGAGGGCCAGCAGAAGATCTACTACATCGTCGCCGACAGCTTCAATGCGGCCAAGCACAGCCCGCACCTGGAGATCTTCCGCAAGAAGGGTGTCGAGGTGGTGCTGCTCCACGACCGTATCGACGAGTGGTTGGTCAGCCACCTCACCGAGTACGACGGCAAGAGCCTGGCCGACGTCGCCAAGGGCAATCTCGATCTCGGCGAGATCGAAGGCGAGGAAGAGAAGCAGGCCCAGGAGGAGACCGCCAAGGCCAAGGAAGACCTGGTCAAGCGCGTACAGGCGGCGCTCGGCGAGGACGTTCAGGAAGTCCGCGTGACCCACCGGCTGACCGATTCGCCGGCCTGCGTGGTGCTTTCCGAGAACGACATGGGCTTCCAGATGCGACGCATCATGGAGGCGGCCGGCCAGCCGCTGCCCGAGGTCAAGCCGATCCTCGAGCTCAACCCCGACCACGCGCTGGTCAATCGCCTCGAAAGCGCCGACGAAGCGTCGTTCGGCGACCTGGCGCGGATCCTGCTCGATCAGGCGATCATCGCCGAGGGCGGGCATCTCGACGATCCGGCGGCCTACGTCAAGCGCCTCAATGCCATGCTGACCGCCTAAACGTCGTGATGTGAGTCGATGCCGACCCGGCCTGCCCTTGGCAGGCCGGGTTTTTTGTGCGCGCTGTTTGCGAATCTCGCTAAATTCTAAGCAACTTTCGGTGACCAAGTTATGCTCAATAGTGTGCGTAGCGTCACTCGTCGTAGCGTTTCACTCGCACCCGACCCGCAAAAATAACGAATTGCTTATGGCATTTATAACCCAAAGGCGAGGTCTGGTTTTTTTGAAAAATCTATTCGAATCATTGTCTTAGACATTGATGAACACATAAGTGGCGCGTTATGACGTGCATAAGTGCATGATTATGATTAGTTTTTTATAACGATTCATTGATCTTTGCAGGGCTTTGCGAAGAGACTGAATAGCTAGGCTGCGATAAACAAGCTAACCGCTTGCCGTTTTCCATTGTCTTTTATGTCATCGAAATCGTTTTGGAATTCCTGGCCGATCCAAGGAGTGAGACGAATGTGGACTGAACCTACGAATGTAGCCATGAACCGCAGTGCGCGCCGTCAGGCGGGAGGTCTGTCGTGAAGATCGGAGCACCCAAGGAACGCGCCGCGGGCGAGGCGCGCGTCGCCCTGACCCCCGAAAGCGCGCAGCATATTCAGAAGCTCGGGCATGAATGCCTGGTGGAATCCGGCGCCGGTGCGGCGGCGGGCTTCAGTGACGATGCCTATCGCGAAGCGGGCGTCAGTGTGGTCGATGGCGCCGAAGCGCTGTGGAACGAGGCCGAGATCGTCATCAAGGTGCGCGAGCCCTCCGAGGAAGAGGCCGGTCGCCTGCGTGAAGGCCAGACCCTGATCTCGTTCTTCTGGCCGGCCCAGAACGAGGAGATGCTCGAACGCTGCAAGGCCAAGGGCGCCAGCGTGATCGCCATGGACATGGTGCCGCGCATCTCGCGGGCGCAGAAGATGGATGCCCTGTCGAGTACCGCCAATATCGCCGGCTATCGCGCGGTGATCGAGGCGGGCAACCAGTTCGGGCGGTTCTTCACCGGCCAGGTGACCGCCGCCGGCAAGGTGCCGCCGGCCAAGGTGCTGATCGTCGGTGCCGGGGTGGCCGGGCTCGCCGCCATCGGTACCGCCACCAGCCTCGGTGCGGTGGTTCGCGCCTTCGACGTGCGTCCCGAAGTGGCCGAGCAGATCGAGTCGATGGGCGCCGAATTCCTGTTTCTCGATTTCGACGAGAGCCAGGACGGTTCCGAAAGCGGCGGCTATGCGGCGCCGTCGAGCCCCGAGTTCCGCGAGAAGCAGCTGGCGCTGTTTCGCGAACAGGCCCCCGAGGTGGATATCGTCATCACCACCGCGCTGATTCCCGGCAGGCCCGCGCCGAAGCTGTGGCTCGAGGACATGGTCGCGGCGATGAAGCCCGGCTCGGTGATCGTCGACCTGGCCGCCGAGAAGGGCGGCAACTGCGATCTGACCGTGCCCGATCAGCGCATCGTCACCGACAACGGGGTGATCGTCGTTGGCTATACCGACTTCCCGTCGCGCATGGCAACCCAGGCCTCGTTGCTCTATGCCACCAATGTCCGCCACATGCTCACCGATCTCACGCCGGAGAAGGACGGCAAGGTCGTTCACGACATGGAGGATGACGTCATTCGCGGCGCCACGGTGACCCACGAAGGGGAAATCACCTTCCCGCCACCGCCGCCCAAGGTCAAGGCGATCGGCGCCTCCAAGCCCAAACCCAAGGAGAAGGAGCCGACGCCCGAGGAGAAGAAGGCCGCCGAGCATGCGGCTTTCAAGGCCCAGACCACGCGCCAGGTGGGCATGCTCGCGGTGGGCGGTGCCTTGATGCTGCTGTTGGGCCAGGTCGCACCGGCCTCGTTCATGCAACATTTCATCGTCTTCGCGCTGGCCTGCTTCGTCGGCTTCCAGGTGATCTGGAGCGTCAGCCACTCCCTGCACACCCCGCTGATGGCGGTGACCAATGCCATTTCCGGCATCATCATCCTCGGCGCGGTGCTGCAGCTCGGTTCCGGTAACTGGCTGGTCGGCCTGCTTGCGGGAATCTCGGTGCTGATCGCATCCATCAATATCGTGGGTGGCTTCCTGGTGACACGCCGGATGCTGGCCATGTTCCAGAAATCCTGAGCCGCGGAGACACACAATGTTGGGTCATGAATTCGTTACGGCCGCGGCAATTGCGGCAAGTGTACTGTTCATCCTCTCGCTGGGCGGATTGAGCAATCAGGAAAAGGCCAAGCGGGCCGTGTGGTACGGCATCGTCGGCATGGCCGTGGCGGTCTTCTTCACCATGTTCGGCCCCGGCGTGGGCGGCTACTGGCTGATGATTCCGATGATGATCATCGGCGCGGCCATCGGCGCTGTGGTGGCCAAGCGGGTGGAGATGACGCAGATGCCGCAACTGGTCGCGGCGCTGCACTCCTTCGTCGGTCTGGCGGCGGTCTTCGTCGGCTGGAATGCCGACATGGAGCGCACCCGGGTAATGGCCCTGCGTGCCGCGGGCGAGTCGCTGGACGGCCTGTCGGCCTTCGCCGCCACGCTGGCCTCCAAGACGCCGGCTGAGCTTACCTTCCTGCAGGTCGAAGTGGTGCTGGGGGTGTTCATCGGCGCGGTGACTTTCACCGGCTCGATCATCGCCTTCGGCAAGCTGGCCGGCAAGGTCGACGGCAAGGCGCGTCAGTATCCCGGGGGCCACTGGCTGAATGCCGGCGCGGCGGCCCTGGCGTTGTTGCTGGCGATCGCCTACCTCAACGGCGCCGGTTTCTGGACGCTGCTGCTGTTGGCGCTGCTGGCATTCTTCATCGGCTGGCATCTGATCATGGGCATCGGCGGCGCCGACATGCCGGTGGTGGTGTCGATGCTCAACAGCTATTCCGGCTGGGCGGCGGCGGCGATCGGTTTCACCCTGTCCAACGATCTGCTGATCGTGACCGGGGCGTTGGTGGGCTCCTCCGGTGCCATCCTCTCGTACATCATGTGCAAGGCGATGAACCGCAACTTCATCAACGTGATTCTCGGCGGCTTCGGGGCCAAGCAGAGCGAGGCCGCTGAGATCGAGGGCGAGCAGGTGGCGATCGACTCCAATGGGGTGGCCAGCGCACTGAACGATGCCGACAGCGTGATCATCGTGCCCGGCTACGGCATGGCGGTGGCCCAGGCGCAGAATGCGGTCAGCGACCTGGTGCGCAAGCTGCGCGGCGCCGGCAAGCAGGTGCGCTTCGGCATCCATCCGGTGGCGGGTCGCCTGCCCGGGCACATGAACGTGCTGCTCGCCGAGGCCAGGGTGCCCTACGATATCGTCATGGAGATGGATGAGATCAACGACGACTTCGCCGAGACCGACGTGGTGATCGTTATCGGCTCCAATGACATCGTCAATCCGGCCGCCCAGGAGGACCCCAACAGTCCCATCGCCGGCATGCCGGTACTGAAGGTCTGGGAGGCCAAGCAGGTGTTCGTCTGCAAGCGCGGCCAGGGAACCGGTTACTCGGGTATCGAGAACCCGCTGTTCTTCAAGGAGAACACGCGGATGCTCTATGGCGATGCCCGTTCCAGCATCGATGCGCTGGTGCCGTTGATCGAGTGAACGTTGCCCGGGCGGTCGCCGATAACCGGCCGGCCCGGGATGCTTCGCCCAAGCGTATACAACGCCCCGAACGGGGCGTTTTTCGTTACACTGGGCGGGTCTTTCACCGTCAATGGATGGACCATGAGCGACGAGCGACTTCAGGTGGCCGTGCTGGGCGGCGGCAGTTTCGGTACGGCCTTGGCGAGCATCGCCGCCGACAATGGCGCCGCCGTGAACCAGTGGCTGCGCGACGATGAGCAGGTGGCGGCGATCAATCGCGACCACCGCAACCCGCGTTATCTTCCCGACTTTGCCATCAATCCAGGGGTCGTCGCCTCGAGCGATCTGCGCGCGGTAATCGAAGGCGCGAGCCTGGTGTTCGTGGCGATCCCCTCCAAGGCGTTTCTCTCGGTGGTGCGCCAGGCGAGTCGCTGGCTGCAGGATGGGCAAATTCTCGTCAGTACCACCAAGGGCATCCAGGCCGATGGCTTCAAGCTGATGAGCCAGATCCTCGAGGAGGAGACCGGTTCGGTGCATATCGGTGTGCTCTCGGGCCCCAACCTGGCCTCGGAAATCGCCCAGAAGCAACTGACCGCGACGGTGATCGCCAGCGACGATGCGCTGACCCGGGCCAGGGTCCAGAATGCGCTGGGCTGCGATTACTTCCGCGTCTATGCCAGCAACGACCGCTACGGCGTCGAGCTCGGCGGCGCGCTCAAGAACATCTATGCCATCGCCGCCGGCATGGCCGCGGCACTGGGCATGGGCGAGAACACGCGCAGCATGCTGATGACCCGGGCGCTCGCCGAGATGAGCCGCTTCGCCGTCGCGCTGGGTGCCAATCCGATGACCTTCCTCGGCCTGGCCGGCGTGGGCGATCTGATCGTGACCTGTTCGTCGAACCTGTCGCGCAACTACCGCGTGGGACAGGCGCTCGGCGAGGGCAAGACGCTCGACGAGGCGGTCGAGGCGCTGGGCCAGGTCGCCGAGGGGGTCAACACGGTGAGCCTGGTGCGCGGCAAGGCCCACGAGGAGGGTATCTACATGCCACTCTGCGAAGGGCTCTATCAGGTTCTTTTCAACCGGGTGCCGGCCCGTGACATGGCCAAGCTGCTGATGCAGGGCGAGCAGAGCAGCGACGTGGAGTTCACCCTGGCGCGCGAAGAGGTCGTGCAGGCCAAGCGGCGCGAGGAGGGCCCATGAGGCAATCGCTATGGATCATGCGCCATGGCCAGGCGGCCGCCGGTCGACCGGACGAGGGGCGCGAGCTAACCGCGCAGGGTCGCGAGGAGGTCGCTCTGATGGCGGACTGGCTCGCGCGCTCGCTGACCCCGTCCCAGGCGGTCGAGCTGCGCATCGCGGCGAGCCCATATCTGCGCGCGCAGCAGACGGCGAGCATCGTCGCCGATCGGCTCGACAAGCGCGTCGAGACGCTGTCGTCGATCACCCCGGACGACTCGGTGGAGGCGGTAATCGACTGGTTGCAGGCCAGCCGGGCCGCTTGGCTGCTGGTCAGCCATATGCCGCTGGTGGGCAGCCTGACCGGCCGCCTGGTGGATCGGGACCCTCGCAGCCAGCTGCCGATGCCCACGGCGGCCATCGCCGCGCTCGAAGCAGACGTCTGGGCTGCGGGTTGTGCCGAGCTGTGCACGTTTCGCCATCCCGCCGATTTCGCTGGCCAGTAGGCTGGCCAATGTCGAGGAGCCATCATGGGCCGATACATAGTCAACAACCGCATTTACGTCAATCCGGGCTACGAAGAACTTTTCGAGGCCCGCTTCGCGGCGCGCGCCGGGCAGATCGACAAGCAGCCCGGCTTCGTCGCGATGCGCGTCCTGCGACCGGTGGGCAGCCATGCGCCCTATGTAGTGGAAACCGAGTGGCAGAGCCACGAGGCCTTTCGCGCCTGGGTGGGTAGCGACGATTTCAAGCAGGCGCATGCCAATCCCTTGCCCGACGATGCCACCCGCGAAGGCGGCGGCATCGAGCAGTTCGACGTCGTCATCGCCGTCCAGGCTTGATCTTTAATCCAGGGCAGCGCTGCGGCCCTGGCCCCCTGCGCTGGGTATTTTCCCTTCTGGCCGCTTGTCGGTCCTCCCTGAACTTATCGTTATAGACTTTGGTTTAGTCGACCATGGTCGCTGTTGCCTTGCTCTCTCCGGCTGCCTACCTTTGGCACTTGTATGATGTATGACAAGCAGGTGGCGAAGCGCGTTCGTTCACAATTCCCTGCTGTCCCTTACCCGCTTCATTGGTCTCAACGCCTCCGCGGCCCGAGCAAGAGGAACGATCGTGAATTTTTCTAGAAACGATGTCATGAAAGCGGTTGGCGATGGCCTGCTTTCGTTTCCCATCACCGACTTCGACGCCAGCGGCAACTTCGATTCCGAGAGCTACCGCAAGCGCCTCGAATGGTTCGTCAGTCATGACATCTCCGCCGTGTTCGTAGCCGGCGGTACCGGCGAGTTCTTCAACCTGACGCTGGACGAGTATCGCGAGATCGTTTCCCTGGCCGTCGAGGCGGTGGGCGGCAAGCTGCCGGTCATCGCCAGCGCCGGCCTGAGTATCGGCGCCGGTCAGGCCTATGCCAAGGCCGCCGAGGAGGCGGGGGCCGACGGCATCCTGCTGATGCCGCCGTACCTGACCGAGTGCCCGCAGGACGGCCTGGTGGAGTATGCAAAACAGATTTGCGATTCGACGACCATCAACGTCATCTATTACAACCGCGGCAATGGCGTGCTCGAGGCCGGTGCTGTGCAGAGACTCGCCGATGCCTGCCCGAATCTGATCGGCCTGAAGGATGGCAAGGGCGACCTCCAACTGCTCAACAGGATCGTCAAGACGGTCGGCGATCGCCTGGTCTACGTGGGTGGCGTGCCCACTGCGGAGATCTTCGCCGAGGCATATCTGTCCATTGGCGTGAATACCTATTCCTCGGCGGTCTTCAATTTCGTGCCGGAGATGGCGGTCAAGTTCTATCGTGCGCTGCGTGCCGGTGATGGCGAGACCGTCAAAAGGATCACCAATGAATTCTTCATTCCCTTCGTCAACCTGCGCGACCACAAGAAGGGCTATGCGGTCAGCCTGGTCAAGGCAGGGGCAGATATCATCGGAAGGCCGGCTGGAAATGTCCGTGCACCGCTGACCATGCCGACCTCGGAAGAGCGAAATGTATTGGAGAAGCTCATCGGTGCAGCCAACGATCTATAAGAGCTTTGGCCGGGTTCGCTAAAGCGACGAAAAGTGAGCCCGGCTATTGAAGAGAGGTCTGGCCCAAGGGCAGTACAATTAACAAGGCCTCGTACACGCCAAGCCTAAATAAAGGAAGATCCTATGAAAATCATGACAACTCATCTTAGGAAGCTTGTCTGCGCTGTAGCGATTGCCGGAACTGCAGGGGCCTCAATGACGAGCTTCGCTGCAGATTGCCCGATCCCCAGCAACTTGCGTGTCGTTATTGGTTCCACCTCAACAGGTGGTGATACCTACCAGAACTCCAGTATTGTTGCGGACCATTTGGCCGAGAAGCTGGATATCAATGCCAAGGTAGACGCCGTTGGTGCCATGGCGGGGTTCCGTGCGCTGGATCGGAGCCGCAATGGCAACACCGTCATGATCTTTCATGATCAGTCCTATTTGGGCAACCTTTATGGCGTGAATGGCTATGACAATATTTTTGAGAAATATACAGTAGGCCCGACAGTCGCGATTAATCCGGGTAACGCCTACTTGGTGCCTAAGGACTCACCTTACCAGACTATCGATGACGTCATTGCGGCAGCTGGCGAAGGTAAGGAAGTCCGCGTTGCCATACAGCCCGGCGGTGTATCGGAGATTGGATTCAGCGCGCTGAAGAATGCGGTGAAAATGAAATATCCGGGCAAGGAAAGCAATGTCGTTGCGGTGAACACGGGGTCGCAAGCTGACAAGAATCAGTTGCTCTTTGATGGGCTCGCTGATGTTATCAATGGTTCGGTGCAGGCGAACGAACAGTACACTCGATTGCCATCGGATGATCAAAAGGCGATGCGCTTCGTCTGGCTGACGGCCCGGAACGATACGATCAAGCAGACCAGTGAGGAGGGAATGGGAAAGACCTCCCAGAAAGAGCTTCTCCAGTATGTCAATCCCAATGTGACCGTGCCCCAGAACGAGTCGGAGAATTTTACCTTCGATAAGGAATTCTTCTTCCTCTACAACAAGGATATGGACCCCAAGATCGTTAGCTGTATCGACAATGCACTCAAAGAGGTTTACGCAGAAGGGGAAATCCAGAAGGAACAGAAAAAATCTTTCTTCATTCCTAATTTCAAGCCATCCAGTGAAGCTCAGGAGTATCTTAAGGATAAGCGCGACCAGTACGCGGAGATAATCAAAAACATCAAGTGACCCCGGTTTGCCGGTGCAGAAGGCTGCACCGGCAGCTTGCTTGTTAACGTGCTTGTATGTGAGAGGCTTATATGGAAAGCCAGTTTCTTTCGCTATTGGATGTAAACATAGCATTCGATCAGTCTCACCTGTTTTTTCCGAGGCTGGTGACATATGTATTGCTTGGACTGCTTGCCATTATACTGATCAGCAAATCAAAGAAGATTTACCCGGCATTGAGACAGGCAGGACGTGCCGTGCTGTATGCAGAGAATGGCTTCGATAGACTGCGTTTTTTCGGCACACTTGTTCTGATAATAGCGTATTTCTATATGATGTCTGTCGTGGGGGATGTATTTCCTAACACAGGGTACGGGTTCCTGTTCGTGTCCATTCCCTTCATATTCCTGCTGGCAACCCTCTATGTAGAAATAAAATCGCGACGGAATATGCTGATCATTGCCATCAATGCTGTTGTTGCTCCAGTTTTGGCGTGGTATGTCCTCTCCCAGCTATTCAGAATCACACTCCCCTGACGGCAGAGTAAAAATTATGGAATTTCTGTCTAACTTGACTCCTATGTTTTTCCTGTTAATAGTTGCCGGGGCACTGATTGGTGTGATCTTCGGAGCTATTCCTGGTATGACGGCAACGATGGCAGTTGCCGTATGCCTTCCGCTGACCTATGCGCTTGACCTCAATAGCGGCCTGGCACTACTGCTGGGCTTGTACGTGGGTGGTATCTCGGGCGGCATGGTACCAGCTGTCTTATTGAATATTCCTGGTACGCCATCCTCCATAACCACCACGTTCGATGGTTATCCTATGGCGAAAAAAGGGGAGGGCGAGCGAGCACTTAAGGTCTGCATCGTAGCTTCCTTGTTTGGCGGGTTGTTTAGCGCCGGCGTGCTCTTTTACTTTGCCCCGGTGCTGGCTGACTTTGCTATAAAATTTTCGTACGTAGAAAAATTCCTGATCATTTTTTTGGCGCTAACAGTTATAGCTTCTCTGACTAAAAATATGCTGATGGGTATTTTTAGTGGAGTGCTAGGTGTCTGGCTTAGCCTGATAGGGACGTATGAGATTACCAATGGCGGTAACGGAGAAACCCGCCTGATGTTCGATTTTATGGAATACTATTTGGTCAGTGGTTTCTCACTGCTTCCTGTGCTGATTGGCATATTCGGGATCACTACTATCTTTCAGGATGCTGAAAAGGGCTTCAAGGGAGAGGCTGCAAGCCCAACCATCAAGCTTGCCAAGGGACCACGATTTTCTCTCCGCATTTTCAAAGGTCAGCTTACCAACTTAGTGCGCTCGTCCTCTATCGGTACCTTCGTAGGTATGCTGCCAGGTGTCGGTGGTAGCGCAGCTTCGGTGCTGGCCTATACGCAAGAAAAGAATTTCTCTAAAGATTCAAGCCAAATGGGAAAAGGTGCCCCTCAAGGCCTTGTTGCTTCTGAATCATCTAATAATGCGTTAACGGGTGGTGCCTTGGTACCTCTGCTTTCCCTCGGTATCCCGGGCGACTCGACCACGGCAATCCTGATTGGCGCGTTTACATTGCAAGGCATCCAGGTTGGCCCGTTGTTTATCGGCGATAATATTGATACATGGTATACGATGATTATTGCCCTGGTCGTGGCTAATTTCGTGATGTTCGGCATCATGTTCTTTGCAATAAAATATATCGCCAAGGTCATTGAGGTGCCAAAGCATATTCTGTACCCGATTATCGTCATGATGTGTGTAGTCGGTGCCTATGCTATAAATTACGGCATCATGTTCGATGTCTGGACGCTTTTGATTTTTGGCCTCTTTGGTTATGTGGCATGCAAAATCGGCATTGAGCTTGTTCCCCTTATCATTGGGTTCATTCTAGGCGGATCGGCAGAGGTCTATTTTGTTAAAAGCATTGAGTCGTATGGCAACCTTTCCATCTTTTTTACCAAAAGCCCAATAGCTGTGTTTCTCTGGTTTCTTATATTTATTTCAGTGGCTTTTTCAATATTTATAAGGGTTAAGGCTCGTCGCTCTGATAGTTTGGTCTCTACTAGCTAAAATGGAATGATGCCTGCCTAAACGGTCTCGGAGAAAACGCTATGACAAAGAAGCCAGACAATCAAATTATCAAGGTCCATGACAAGGATAACGTCGCTATCATTGTGCAGCGTGGCGGCCTCTCTGCAGGTACTCAGCTGAATAATGGCATTGTGCTAAAGGTAGCTATTCCTCAGGGGCACAAGGTTGCCTTGGCCGATATCGGCGAAGGTGAGGTCATTGTCCGGTATGGAGAGGTCATCGGCACGGCAACATGCGACATCTCCTGCGGTGGGCATGTCAACGAGACCAATGTGAAGTTGCCCCAAGCTCCTGCACTCAAGGATATGCCGCTGGCTACTCGTGCGGTGCCCGAAAGGGAGCCTCTCGAAGGCTATACCTTCGAAGGGTTTCGTAATTCTGATGGCTCGGTTGGCACCAAGAACGTACTAGGCATTACCACCAGTGTGCAATGCGTAGCCGGCACGACCGACTACGTCGTCCGGCGCATAAAGAGTGAGCTGCTGCCCAGGTATCCCAACGTCGACGATGTCGTGGCGCTCAATCACAGCTATGGATGCGGTGTGGCTATCAACGCACCTGCTGCAATCGTACCCATACGGACATTGAAGAACATCGCACTGAACCCGAACTTCGGCGGCGAAGTCATGGTCATCGGGCTGGGCTGTGAAAAGCTGCAGCCGTCGGCTCTGTTATCCGACCAGCCGGTAAGGATCTACGAGAATACCGAGGCTGCGGATCCCGAGGCGAACGTCCTGAGCCTGCAGGACGAGAGCTTTTCCGGCTTCGAAGACATGGTCAACGGCATTTTGGCCATGGCGGAACGCCACCTCGAGAAGCTGAATCGTCGACAGCGTGAAACCTGCCCCGCCTCGGAGCTGGTCGTGGGGATGCAGTGTGGCGGAAGCGATGCCTTTTCCGGCGTGACCGCCAATCCCGCCGTAGGTTTTGCCACTGACCTAATCGTGCGTGCCGGTGGCAGCGTCATGTTTTCCGAAGTCACGGAGGTGCGCGATGCCATCCATCTGTTGACCCCGCGTGCCGTTAGCAAGGAGGTCGGGCAGGCCTTGCTTGATCAGATGGCCTGGTATGACAGCTACCTCGAGCAGGGGCAGGCGGATCGAAGCGCCAACCCTTCGCCCGGCAACAAGCGCGGCGGTTTGAGTAATGTTGTGGAAAAGGCGCTGGGCTCGATCATCAAGTCGGGAAATAGCCCGATCGTGGACGTCATCGGCCCCGGAGAACGGATTCGTAAGCGGGGCCTGACGTTCGCCGCCACGCCGGCCAGCGATTTCATTTGCGGCACGCTGCAACTTGCCGCTGGGATGAACCTGCAGGTCTTCACGACGGGACGGGGCACGCCGTACGGCTTGCCCATGGTGCCTATCATCAAGATGGCGACCAATACCGCACTCAGTCAGCGCTGGCACGACATCATCGACCTTGATGCGGGACGCATCGCCACGGGGCAAGCCAGCATCGAGGATGTCGGCTGGGAGCTATTCCACCTGATTCTGGACGTGGCCAGTGGCAGGAAGCTTGTGGCGGCCGATCGTCTGGGCCTACACAACGACCTCGTGCTGTTCAATCCGGCGCCAGTCACCTGAGTTTTATCATTCTTCAATCATTAAATGTATTCAGGACCCAAGACCATGTCCCCAACCGTCAAAAGCATGCGCGTAGTGCCGGTCGCCGGCTACGATAGTTTCCTGCTCAACTTAAGCGGTGGGCACGCGCCCTGGTTCGTGCGCTGCGTACTGATCCTGGAAGACAGCGCCGGCAACCGGGGCGTGGGTGAGATCCCTTCCAGCGAGGGCATTATCAAGGGTCTGGAGCAGTGCCGCTCTCTGGTGGACGGCTCGGCCGTCAACGACATCAAGCGCACTCTCAACCGCTGCCGTCTGTTGCTGGCCGGTAACGGTCGCGAAGAGCGCGGCCGCCAGACCTTCGATCTACGGGTCGGGGTGCATGTGTTGACGGCCATCGAGTCGGCGCTGTTCGATCTGTTCGGCCAGGCCATGGGCATGCCGGTGGCGGACCTGCTGGGCCAGTTCGGTCGCCAGCGCGACGAAGTCGAGGCGCTGGGTTACTTGTTTCTTCTCGGCGATCCGGACAAGACCGACCTGCCGTATCCCAAGGCGGTGAATCCCCGCGATGCCTGGGACGAGGTGCGCTGTCGCGAGGCGCTGACGCCCGAGGCCGTCGCCAACCTGGCCAAGGCGGCGTTTGATCGCTACGGCTTCAAGGATTTCAAGCTCAAGGGTGGCGTGTTGCGCGGCGAGGAGGAAGCCGACTGCATCCGGGCGTTGCACGAGGCGTTCCCCGAGGCGCGGTTGACACTCGACCCCAATGGCGCCTGGAAGCTGGACGAGGCGGTGCGCGTGCTGACGCCGATCCGCGATCTGCTGAGCTACGCCGAAGACCCGTGCGGCCAGGAGGATAGCTACTCCGGACGCGAGACCATGGCCGAGTTCAAGAAACGCACCGGCCTGCCCACGGCGACCAACATGATCGCTACCGACTTCAAGCAACTGCAATACGCGGTGCAGCTCAATGCCGTGGACATTCCGCTGGCCGATTGTCACTTCTGGACCATGCAGGGCGCCGTTGCGGTCGGTGAATTATGCAACGAGTGGGGCATGACATGGGGCTCGCACAGCAACAACCACTTCGATGTCTCGCTGGCGATGATGACCCACGTGGCCGCGGCCTGCCCGGGCGAGATCACCGCCATCGATACCCACTGGATCTGGCAGGATGGGCAGCGCATCACCAAGGAGCCGTTCCAGATTCGCGACGGCAAGCTGCGTGTGCCCGACGCACCCGGCCTGGGCATCGAGCTGGACATGGAGCAGCTCGAAGCGGCCCATGCGCTCTACAAGAGCCTCGATGTCACTCAGCGCAACGACGCCATGGCCATGCAGTACCTGATTCCAGGTTGGGCCTTCGATCCCAAGCAACCCACCATGGTGCGCTGATCGAATCCACGCTCCATGAATCACCATGCTAGGCAAGCCATAAAGGAAGGGAGTCATGGCAGGCAAGCCCCCAGCGCTGGATAACCTGGCACCGCTGAACGTTCGGCAGGTTCCACGCAAGGGCAGTTTGTCACTCCACGTGGCCGACCAGCTGGAAGCGCTGATCAGTGCCGGCAGCATTCCGGTCGGCCAGAAATTGCCTGGCGAGAACGGGCTTTGCGACTCCTTCGGGATCAGCCGTACGGTGATTCGCGAGGCAATCGCACATCTCAAGTCGCGCGGCCTGGTGACTACCCGTCGCGGTGTCGGTACGAGAGTGGTGCGTAGGACTGCACTCGACCCCATGCCGGCGGAAAGGATTCACCCGACCACGGTCGAGGACATCCTTCACGTTCTCGAATTGCGTATGGCGATAGAACCGGCCGTGGCCGCCCTTGCGGCCACACGTCACGCTAGCGAGGACCGGCGACGCCTCCAAGTGACGCATGCGTCCTTTATTGACGCGTGTAATGAAGGGTCTCAGGCACGGGAGGAAGATTATGCCTTCCATCGCGCGATCGCAGAGGCAACCGGCAACCCCTGTTTTACTATGTTTTATGAACAGCTACGCCATTGTGTAATTCCACGCGCCAATCTCATCGATGATGAAATCAACCCTGCCGCGACAGGTAAGTACCTGTCCCGGGTCGAAGGAGAGCATACCGATATCATCGAAGCGATCTTGGCTCGCGACCCTCAGGCGGCGCACGAAAGGATGCATCAGCATCTCAACCGCGCCAGGATCATGTATGCGAAGTTCCAGAATGCCTGATCCGACAGGCCTGGGTGCTACAGGACGCTGACATGCTCGATAACAGGAGGAAGCCATGACACTGGAAGGTAAATCACTCATCGGTCAACAGGCCGTCGCCGGCACCGAAGCCGCTTTTCACGCCATCAATCCGGCCACCGGCGAGCAGCTCGAGCCGGCTTATGCCGGAGGCGGCGGCGCCGAAGTCGACAAGGCCTGCCAGCTCGCCTGGGACGCCTTCGATATCTACCGCGAGTCCTCACTCGAGGACCGCGCGGTATTCCTCGAGACCGTGGCCAGCGAGATCGAGGCTCTCGGCGACGGCCTGATCCAGCGGGCGGTGGCCGAGACCGGCCTGCCCCAGGGACGCATCGAGGGCGAACGTGACCGCACCTGCGGCCAGCTGCGTCTGTTCGCCAGTGTGGTGCGTGCCGGCGAGTGGCTCGATGTACGCATCGACCCGGCGCTGCCCGAGCGTGCGCCGATGCCCCGCGCCGACCTGCGTCAACGCCACATCGCGCTGGGCCCGGTGGCGGTGTTCGGCGCCAGTAACTTCCCGCTGGCGTTCTCCGTGGCTGGCGGCGACACCGCCTCGGCACTCGCCGCGGGGTGCCCGGTGGTTGTCAAAGGCCATCCCGCGCACCCCGGCACCAGCGAGCTGGTGGGTCGCGCGGTGCAGACGGCGGTCGCCAAGTGCAACCTGCCGGAAGGCGTGTTTTCACTGCTGTTCGGCGCGGGCACTGAAATCGGCGGTGCCTTGGTCGCCGACCCTCGGATCAGGGCCGTGGGCTTTACCGGCTCGCGTGGCGGCGGTACCGCGCTGATGAGTATCGCCCAGCAACGCAAGGAGCCAATCCCGGTCTACGCCGAGATGAGCTCGATCAACCCGGTGTTCCCGTTACCGGCGGCGCTCAAGGCGCGCGGCGAGACGCTGGCCGAGGGCTTCGTGGCCTCGCTCAACATGGGGGCCGGGCAGTTCTGCACCAGCCCGGGCCTGGTAATCGCCGAGAAGGGCGAGGCACTGGACGCTTTCGTGTCCAAGGCCGGCGACGTGCTCAAGCAGAGCGCATCGCAGACCATGCTCACTCCGGGCATCTATGAGGCCTACCAGCAGGGCGTGGGCCGGCTCTCCGGTCACGACAGGGTGCGCGAAGTGGCGCGTGGCAAGACCGGCGAGACGCCCAATCAGTGCCAGTCGGCGCTGTTCGTCACCAGTGCCGCTGACTTCCTCGCCGAGGAGACGCTGCAGGATGAGGTGTTCGGCTCCTCCTCGCTGGTCATCGAGTGCGCCGACACGACGGAAGTGAAGCAGGTCGCCGAGCACCTCGAAGGCCAGCTCACCGTCACGCTGCAGATGGACGACGCCGATCTCGACGCGGCGCGGGCGCTGCTGCCGACGCTGGAGCGCAAGGCGGGGCGCATCCTGGTCAACGGCTGGCCGACCGGGGTCGAGGTGTGCCATGCCATGGTTCACGGCGGACCGTACCCGGCGACCTCCGACAGCCGCACCACCTCTGTGGGCAGCGCGGCGATCTTCCGTTTCCTGCGCCCGGTGTGCTACCAGGCGCTGCCGGAGGGACTGTTGCCCGAGCCGCTCAAGGAGCGCAATCCGCTGGGGCTCAAGCGCCTCGTCGATGGCAACCGCGAGTAACTTCAAAATAGCTAGTGATCGTAACCTCATGGCGGCCTACGGGTCGCTTTTTTTGCCGTGGCAGCGGTTGCTGCGCCGGATGCCGTGAACCACTGGAGCCAGGTGCGATCTGCAACCGCAGGTGGCCGACGAGCCGGCCGGCTCGCGAATCGGCTGGCGACCAGCACCATTTGACATCCATGACCGGGAGGAAGTACGCGATGGCAACCGAGCTACCCTCATCGACCGCATCGGCTCAGCGCCCCCAACCCAGGGTCTCCTGGCTGGCTGGCTGGCTGGCGGCGCGGCGACTGGCTCGCATCTTCTGCCCCGAAGACTTCGAGCCGGCGGTCAGACGGTACCTGCCGCGGCCTCCGTCAGCGCACTTAAGTTATAAGTTTATTGGCACAATTAAGTGAGATATCCATTCATTAAAGCTTGGGAGTGTATCTCTACATGTTGGATAGCGTGCATTGCACGGAGTGCTGGAATTGTCGCGCCAGTAGCAAGCTGAGCAATGATTGGGTGACTAATAAAATAAACGCCAACCAGCTGGTTTTTTTCGGAGTCACTATGCTTTGGTCTTATCAACTATAGTTGATGTTGCTTTGGCCTCGGCTAAACTCTACTTTCGTTTGTATGATGTATGACAACAAGGAGCGGCGCCGAGTTCTACGAGAATTACCTGTTGCCCATGTGTCGGCGGGGCGGTGAGGTTTCCTCCCGATATGCTCACGATACCAGGGGTGGAGCGTCTTAATAGGCTCATCGATAAGGCCCAAGCTCTATGAAGCTAGAGCTTGAGGTCGCAGCGCCTTTCTCGGCACGTAGTCGAGCAAGAATCCAGGATCATTCACTAGTCATTAACAAGCCTTCCGACCGGGCGATCAACAAATGACCAACTAAGAGGTACACAATGAAATTCAAAAAGACACTCATGGGGATCGCTTGCCTGACGACGCTTGCAGTCAATGCCGCCTACGCCGATTTTCCCAATCGCGACATCCGCGTCATCGTTCCCGCGGCTGCGGGCGGTGGCACTGATGCGATCGTCCGCAAGATCTCCAACATTGCCGAAGAGTCGCTTCCCGTCTCGATGTACGTCGAGAACGTCGAGGGGGGGATGACGGCAACCGGCCTGCTTCAACTTATGAAAGCGCGCCCAGATGGGCAGACCGTCGCCGCGATCACCTACGACAGCATCATCACGATTCCGTGGAAGAACATGCTGCCCGGTTTCAACATGGACAAGATGCGCATGATCGCTCGCATCACCAGCGAAGCCGACGCGATCACCGTGCCGGAAAGCTCCCCCTACAAGACGCTGGATGACCTGATCGCTGCCGCCAAGAAGGATCCCGGCAGCATTCGCGTCGGTATTCAAAACATGGGCGCCAGGACGCACCTGACGGTGCTGCAACTCCAGGAACTGACCGACACCAAGTTCAAGATAGTTTCCTACGACAACAGCGCGGCTTCACAAAAGGAAGCCTTGCTCAACGGTGAAGTCGATGCCGTCGTCACCAGCCTGGGTGACCTGGCGCCGTTGATCGAATCTGGCCAAGCTCGTGGACTGGTCGAATTCTCTGATACCCAGAACGAAGGCTTCCCCAACGTGCCGCCGGTAACCGAGACCGATACCGGCCTCGATCTGCAGATGGGCAGCTTCATTGTCATGGTGGCGCCGGCGCGTACTCCGGACGACGTGATCGAGAAGCTGGAAACCACATATCACAAGGCTTACGAGAGCGATGAATTTCAGCAGTGGCTGAAGAAGATCGGCGTTACTCCGGCCTGGCTGGGTGCCGACGACGTGACCCAGTGGGCGAATGACACTCAGCAGCAGCTTTTCAGCACCATGGACGGTCTGGTCGAACAGGGCGTGCTGGAGAAATAAATCACTGACGTTCGGTCTATCCACACTGCGCCATGCCATCCGCATGGCGCAGCGCTGTTACTCCAGGTGCCTCTATGACATCTAAGCCATCATTTAAACAGTCGTTCCGACGCTCTGCCTTGAGTGGTGAATTCATCGTGCCGGCGGCGCTTTCGATCATCACTCTCATCTATCTGATTTCGGCGATCCAGCTTGGTCCGCCGATGAGCGCCGGCAACATGACCGCGTCCTTCTTTCCCATCGCGACCGCCATCGTCATGCTGATCGCGCTGATCTGCGCCATGGCCCATGCATTGCGCGATAAGGCCAAGGCACCTACGGAGAAGACTGTCGCCGATATCGAAAGCAGTGATGAAAGCGCGCCCAGCAGACAGTATGCCGGCCTTTCTCCCGGGGCGATCGGCGTCATCATACTGACGGCAGGATACCTGCTGACGTTCGATATGATCGGCTATTTCGTCTCGACATTTGCCTACGTGCTGCTGTTGAGCGGCTTGTTCGGTGGTGGGTTCAGGGACAAATGGCTGACCAAGCTGTTGGCCGCCATCGTCATCACCATTGCTGGCTACCTGCTGTTCGAGGTCGCCTTCCAGGTCCGCCTGCCCACACTCTGGAGTCAATGATCATGGACTCGATCTCTGGACTGCTGGGTGGTTTCGCTGCCCTTGCCAACCCCGAAACTCTGCTCTACATGGTCGGCGGTTTCTTGATCGGTACCTTCTTCGGGGCGGTACCGGGCCTCACTTCGGTGCTGGCCATCGCTCTTCTACTACCGCTTACCTACAGCCTCGACGTGACGACGGCGCTGGTAGCCTGCGCCAGCATCTTCATGGCAGGCATGTGCAGCGGCAGTATCACCGCCACGACCATCAATATCCCCGGAGCCCCGTCATCGATGATGACCGCGCTGGAGGGCTATCCGATGCAGCAGCGCGGCGAGGGTGCCAAGGCGCTCGGGCATGCCGCGCTGGGCTCGATGATCGGCGGCTCCCTGGGGGCACTGCTGCTGATGGTCGTGGCGCCTTTGGCGGCCGACGTAGCCTTATTGATCCGCACGCCCGGAAAGTTCTCGCTGATCGCCTTTGCCCTGATCGTGATCATCATTTCCCAGCACGGATCGATCACCAAAGGCATGATTGCCACCTTGCTCGGCGTCATGATTGCCAGCGTTGGCATCGATGTGGTGCAGCCGCTGGCCCGCTTCACCTTCGGTACCAGCGTGCTGGTTCAGGGCATCGACATGATGCCGCTGATCATCGGCACTTTCGCCATCAGCGAGCTTCTGGTGCAAGCCGATAGCCGTAGTAGCCGAACCGTCGACCCCAGCCTGATCCAGGCCGCCAAGGTGCGTCGTCGCGATTTCATCCCGCCCCTGTCGGAAGTTCGGGAAATCGGAGTGATGCGTTATCTAAAAAGCGCGGTCATCGGCTATGCGGTCGGCATTTTGCCCGGTGCCGGCGGTTCCATGGCGGCTTTCGTCTCCTACGCGGAATCGATGCGCTCCTCCAAGCATCCGGAGCGCTACGGAAAAGGGAATCCGGAAGGTATCGCGGCGGCGGAATGCGCCAATAACTCGATGTGTGGCGGCGCTTTCGTTCCCATGCTGACGTTCGGTATCCCCGGCGATCCGACGACCGCGATCGTTCTCGGTGTGCTGGTCATAAACGGTCTGCAGCCCGGCCCGCAGTTCATGACCCAGCAGCTCGATCTGATCGCGCCAATGTTCGCCTCGCTGTTCGTCAGCGCGCTGATCCTGATTCCGTTGACGCTCTACCTGCTCGGACCCTACTTTCTCAAGATCGTGTCGATTCGTCGCGACGTGCTCTACTCGAGCATCGCCATCGTGGCATTGGTCGGCAGTTACGTAGCCACCTATTCCACTTTCCAGATGGCGCTGGCACTGGTTTTCGGTGTGCTGGCCTACTTTCTGCGCAAGCAGAAGTATCCCACCGTCTGCCTGCTGCTTGGTTTCGTGCTCGGCCCGAGCCTCGAGGAGTATTGCCGTCGAGCGCTCTCCATCAGTGACGGCAACCCGCTGGTCTTCTTAACGAGTATGGATAGCCTGTTCTTCATCGCCCTGACTGTGGTGTTCTTCTACTTCATGGTGATTCGCAAGCCCAAGAATAGCGGCCTAGGCGCTCCGCCAGGCTGAGCCACCCCGACCGAACGCCGCAACCATTATTCGCGCGGTTGCGGCGGCTTCGTATCCATCAAATAGACTCGATACATATAGCGGTTACCCTTTAGTTGTATCAACTAACGTTGGTATTGAACCGAGCAAAGATAGGTTCTATTTTATTTGTATGATGTATGACAAGTTAGCGAGAAACGCGCATTCATTAGCGAATCCTGCCGTCTATTTACTCGCTATGACGCTGTCACGCCATTTCGGGCTTTGAGCAAGAGGAACGAACGTGAATTTTTCAAGAGAGGATGTCATCAAGGCAATCGGCGATGGTCTGTTGTCCTTTCCCGTCACCGACTTCGATAGCCGAGGGGCGTTCGATCGCGACAGCTACCGCCAGCGTCTCGAATGGTTCGTCAGTCATGATATCTCCGCCGTGTTCGTGGCCGGCGGTACCGGTGAGTTCTTCAACCTGACGCTGGACGAGTATCGCGAGGTCGTTGCCGCCGCCGTCTCCACCGTAGGCGGCAAGGTACCGGTCATCGCCAGCGCCGGCCTGAGCGTCGGCGCCGGGCAGGCCTATGCCAAGGCCGCCGAGGAGGCGGGGGCCGACGGTATCCTGCTGATGCCGCCGTACCTGACCGAGTGCCCGCAGGACGGCCTGGTCGACTATGCGCAGCAGATCTGCGATTCGACCTCGATCAACGTCATCTACTACAACCGCGGCAATGGCTTGCTCGAAGCGTCGGCGGTCAAGCACCTGGCCGAGACTTGCCCCAATCTGATCGGTCTGAAGGATGGCAAGGGTGACATCCAGGCGCTCAACAAGATCGTCAAGACCGTGGGCGATCGGCTGGTGTACATCGGCGGCGTGCCCACCGCCGAGATCTTTGCCGAGGCGTATCTCTCCATCGGCGTCAATACTTACTCTTCGGCGGTGTTCAATTTCGTGCCGGAGATGGCACTGAAGTTCTATCGGGAACTCAGAAAAGGCAATAAGGAGGTGGTGCGGGAAATTACTCAGAAGTTCTTTATCCCCTTCATTGAACTTCGCGATAACAAGAAGGGTTATGCAGTAAGCCTGATCAAGGAAGGCGCCGATATCATCGGTAAGCCCGCCGGAAACGTACGCTCACCGCTTGTCATGCCGACCTCGGCAGAGCGTCAACAACTCGAAAGTCTGGTCGAAACTGCCCGTCAGCTATAACGACAAAACATGCGACACAACAGGAGTCATGTCATGCAAACAAGAAAACGCTTTAGTGTAGCCGGTTGCCTGCAAGTCACCGCGATTGCGGGGGCTCTGGCAGCCATGGCCATGCCGGCCCAGGCCGATCAGTGGCGGGGCTGGAACATTCATCCGCCGGGCTACCCGAACAGCGTGGCTCTGGAAAGTTTCGCCCAGGAGGTCGCCGAGAAGACCGACGGGCGTGTCGAGCCCAAGGTCTACCACAATGGAGTGCTGGGCGATCAGCCGGATGCCATCGAGCAGGTTCGCAGCGGCGCGCTGGACTTTGCCAACTTCAACATGGGCCCGATGGGGCCGATCGTGCCGGCCACCAACGTGCTGTCGCTGCCGTTCATCTTCAATAGCGTCGAAGACATGTACAAGGTCATGGACGGCGAGATCGGTCAGCGCTTCGCCGATGCCCTCGCCGAGAAGAATCTCATCGCCCTGTCCTGGTTCGGTTCCGGCGCGCGCAGCCTCTACAACACCGATCATCCGATCAAGACGCCCGACGATGTCAAGGGCGTCAAGGCCCGCGTGATGAACAACGACCTGTACGTAAAGATGATCGACAACATGGGCGGCAATGCGACGCCGATGGCCTACGGCGAGGTCTATCAGGCGCTCAAGACCGGCGTCATCGATGGCGCAGAGAACAATTACCCGTCCTACGAATCCAGTGGCCACTACGAAGTCGCCAAGTACTACTCGTTGACCGAGCACTTGATCCTGCCGGAATGCCTGTGCGTCGCCAAGTCCAGTTGGGAAGCGCTCAGCGAGGAAGACCAGAAGGCTGTTCGCGAAGCGGCTGAAGACGCCGCCAAGGAACAGCGGCAACTCTGGGAGAAGGGTGTTGAGAAGAGTAAGCAGAAAGTTCTCGACGCTGGCGTGAAGATCAACGAAGTGGATGACAAAGCGGCATTCCAGGAAAAAATGCAGCCCATCTACGACGAGTTCGTCAAACAGAATCCGCAGCTCGAGTCGCTGGTCAAAGATATCCAGGCCGCGCAGCAGTAATCGTACCAATCCATGAACGACCCCGGGTCGGTTCCGACCCGGGGGTTCTTGAAAGGATTAGCTACCGTGAGTTCCTACTCCGACCAACTCAGTGACCAGGACGTAGAAACAAGGCCTCAGTCGCCGTTCGATCGCTTCCTAGACGGCATCGCCCATTTTTGCATCATCGTGGCGGGCGTCATGATGGTTTTCCTGATTATTACCTTCGGCTGGCTGGTGTTCGGTCGCTATGTTCTCAACGATACACCAACCTGGGTCGAGCAATCCTCCTTGGTCATCGTGGTTTACATCACCTGCCTCGGCGCCGCTGCAGGGGTCCGCAACAACAGCCATCTGAGCATCGACTTCGTGCGCGAGGGTCTACCGCAACTGCCGCGTGAAATCATGCGTTATATCTCTGATCTTTTTGTCACTTGCTTCGGTTTTTTCATGGCCTGGCAGGGCTGGCATTTGGTTATGGAAAATCTCAGCCGTCCCATCCCGATGATCGGCTTTTCCGAGAGTTGGCGTGCGGCACCGCTGGTGATCTGCGGTGTGCTGATGGTCCTGTTCTCCTGCGTCAATATCGTTCAGCGCATGCTCAAGCTAAGGGAGGTTTGATCCCATGGGACTGATGATCCTGTTCGGCCTGTTCTTTCTGGGCCTCATCGTCGGTGCACCGGTGGCTTTCGCCGTCGGGCTGGCCGCGGTCGGGACCTTCCTTTACGAAGGTTTGCCACTGTTCGTCGGCTTCCAACGTATTCTTTCCGGTATCTCGGTCTTTTCGCTATTGGCCATACCGTTCTTCATTTTTGCCGGCGAGCTGATGTTGCATGGTGGTATCTCCACCCGTCTGGTGCGTCTGGCCTCGGCGGCAGTGGGGCGCGTGCGTGGCGGACTGGGCATGGTCAACGTCAGCTCGTCGATGCTGTTCGGCGGGATCTCGGGCTCGGCGGTGGCCGACGTTTCCGCGCTGGGCTCGATCCTGATCCCGGTCATGAAGGAAAAGGGCTACGATGCCGATTATGCGGTCAATGTGACCGTAACCTCCTCGATCGCCGGGGTGGTGATTCCGCCCAGCCACAACATGATCCTATACGCCGTCGCCGCGGGCGGGGGCATCTCGATCACCCAACTGTTCATCGCCGGCATCGTGCCGGGCGTGCTGATGTGCCTGGCACTGGCGGTGGCAGCCTATATCGTGGCGGTCAAGCGTGGCTACAAGGGCGAACCGTTCCCCGGCTGGTCGGCACTGATCATTAGCTTCGCGGCGGCGTTGCCCGGGCTTATGACCGCGGTGATCATCGTCGGCGGGGTGCTCTCCGGAATTTTGACGGTGACCGAGTCCGGCGCTTTCGGCGCGATCTACGCCATCGTCGTGACCGGACTGGTCTATCGCGAGCTGCGCTGGGAGCCGTTCAAGCAGGCTGTCTATCAGGCGGTGCGCACGACCTCGCTGGTGATGATCCTGGTGGGTTGCGCCTCGGCCTTCTCGTACCTGCTGGCGCTGTACAGCGTGCCGCAGCTGCTGACCGACACGCTGCTGAACATCTCCGACAACCCCTACGTCATCCTGCTGCTGCTCAACCTGTTGCTGCTCGGGCTGGGAATGATCATGGATATGGCGGCGCTGATCCTGATCTGCACGCCGATCTTCCTGCCGGTGGCAATGCAGTTCGGCATGGACCCGATCCAGTTCGGCATCATCATGATGATGAACCTGGGCCTGGGACTTTGCACGCCGCCGGTCGGGGCCTGTCTGTTCGTCGGCAGCGTCATCGGCAAGATCAAGATCGAGCATGCAGTACGTACCATCTGGCCGTTTTACCTGGCGCTTTTCGTGGTGCTGATGCTGGTGACCTACGTGCCGGCGATATCGCTGACGCTGCCCGGTTATTTCCTGTAGCGATTTTTTCTCTACCCGCTCTTGGGCTGTCCGACATGAAGATCGAAAAGATTCATACGCACATTCTCGACTATAAACTCGACCAGGCTTTCGAAAGCGCCTCGATGCGCTTCGAAAGGCGCCAGCACTGTCTGGTGGAAGTGGTCTGCGACGATGGCACGATAGGCTGGGGCGAGTGCCTGGGCCCGGCCAAGGCCAATGCGACGATCGTTCAAATCTACGCGGCCGCGTTGATCGGTCGCGATCCGCTGGAAACCGAGAAGCTGTGGCTCGATCTCTACAATCGCCTGCGCGATCAGGGCCAGCGCGGGCTGACCGTAACCGCCCTCAGCGGGATCGATATTGCCCTGTGGGACATCAAGGGCAAGCATTACGGCGCGCCGGTCAGCGAACTGTTGGGCGGGCGCTTTCGCGACAGCGTGCGCGCCTACGCCACGGGCTCGTTTCGCCGCGACGGCGTCGACCGGGTCCAGGACGTCGCCGACGAGGTGGCCGGCTACGCCCGCGAGGGCTTCCATGGGGTCAAGATCAAGATCGGCTTCGACGTCGAAGAGGACTTGCGCTCGATCGCCGCGGCGCGCGAAGCGATCGGTCCCGAGCGTCGGCTGATGATCGACGCCAACCACGGTTACGACCTGCTGGAAGCGCTGGAAGTCGGCAAGCGTGCCGAAGCGTATCGTGTCGACTGGTTCGAGGAGCCGGTACTGCCCGAACAGCTTGCCACCTACCGCGCGGTACGCGACGGCCAGCCCATCCCCGTCGCCAGCGGCGAGAACTGGCACGGCCGCTACGCCATGCTCGAGCCGCTCTCGACCCGTGCGGTGGATATCGCCCAGCCCGATGTCTGCGGCGTGGGTGGGTTTTCCGAAATGCGTCGTGTCGTCGACATGGCGGCGATGTTCGGGGTGCGCCTGGTGCCGCACGTATGGGGCACGGCGGTGTGCCTCGCGGCCAGCCTGCAGGTCATGGCGGCGCTGCCGCCCAATCCGCCGCGGCGCAAGCCCATCGAGCCGATCATGGAGTTCGATCGCACCAAGAATCCGTTCCGGCAGGCCGTCGTGCAAACGCCGATCGAGCATGATCAGGGGGTCGTGCGCATTCCGGACGGCCCCGGCCTGGGCATCGAGATCAACCGCGACGCATTGCGCCAATTCGCTTTGAAGGAGGCATGATCGTGTCAGAGATTCCCGCCAATACCCGCCCGCTCGACGGCCCGGCGCCCAAGCTCAAGGCGCCGGCCGGGGCGACCGACTGTCACATTCATCTATACCTGCCGGGCTTTGATGCCCAGCCCGGCGGTCCGAAGATTCCCGAGCTGGCCACGGTCGAGGACTACCGCAAGCTCCAGCGATGGCTGTCGCTCGAGCGCGTGGTAGTCACCCAGCCCAACGCCTACCAGCGTGACAACAGCGCCCTGCTCGCGGCGCTCGGTCAGTTGGGCACGCAAGACGCACGCGGCGTTGCCGCGGTGACGCCCGACACGCCGTACGGCGACCTGCAGGCCTGGCACGACAAGGGCGTGCGCGGGGCGCGGATCATGAACCTGCCGGGCGGGGCGGTCACCAACGCTGAGATGCTCGACGTCGAAAAGCGCATCCGTCCGCTGGGCTGGCACCTAATGGTGCAGTTCAACGGCTGCAAGCTGAACGACTATCTCGACGACCTGCGGCGCATAGAAGGCGAGTACATTATCGACCACATCGGCAAGTTCATGCCGCCGGTGCCGGCGGACGATGCCCGGGTCGACGAGATCCTGCGGCTGCTCGATCGCGGCAACGCCTGGTTCAAGATCTGCGCCGGCTACGAAGCCAGCCAGACCGGCGGCCCCGACTACGCGGATATCGGGGCCATCGCCAAGCGGGTTATCGCGCATGCCCCCGAGCGCATCATCTGGGGCACCAACTGGCCGCATGTCGGCGTGCCGCGCGAGAACTACCCCAGCGACGCCGAACAGCTCGACGTGCTGCTTGATTGGGCGAGCCCCGAGGTGCGCCAGAAGATTCTGGTCGACAACCCGGCGACGCTGTACGGGTTCGACTGATTTTGGTTTCAGACCACATGACTACAAGGTACGCCATCGTCATGCATCGCGATGGCCATGAACGAGGGAGGAACACATGATCAAGCGTCTTCTGGTAACCGGTGCCGCCGGCGGAATGGGGCGTCTCATCCGGCCGCAGCTGGCGACGCTGGCAAAGCAGGTGCGCCTGTCGGATATCGGCGATCTGGGCGAGGCGGCCAGCCATGAAGAGCTGGTGACGTGCGATCTGGCGGACGCCCAGGCCGTCAGCTCGCTGGTGGAAGGTTGCGATGCCATCATCCATCTGGGTGGCGTCTCGCTGGAGAAGCCCTGGAACAGTATTCTCCAGGCCAACATCATCGGCACCTACAACCTGTATGAGGCGGCCAGGCATCACGGCAAGCCGCGCATCATCTTCGCCAGTTCCAATCATACGACGGGCTATTACGAGCGCACGCAGAAGCTCGATAGCCAGGTCCCGCATCGTCCCGATTCGATCTATGGCGTCTCGAAGTGCTTCGGGGAGGACCTGGCCTGCCTGTACTATCACAAGTTCGACATCGAAACCCTGAGTGTGCGTATCGGCTGGTGTCATCCCAAGCCGACCGACACCCGCAAGCTGGCAATCTGGCTCAGCGGTGAAGACTTCGTCAGCCTCGCGCGGCGCACATTCTCGGCGCCGAAGCTGGGCTATACCGTCGTCTACGGGGCCTCGAACAATTCCGAACAGTGGTGGGACAACAGCAAGGCATCCTTCCTGGGCTGGGTGCCCAAGGATAGCTCCGAGCCCTGGCGCGAAGAGATCGAGGGCGCGGCACCCGAAATCGACCCTCGGGATCCTACGGTCATCTATCAGGGAGGGCCGTTTGCCACCTTCGGTCACCCCGACGATTGAGAGCGCCGAACCCGATCCGGTGGACGGATCGTCGTTTCCGTGACGGCGATCGCCCGCGTCATTGCGACGACCGGTAACAATTCATCACGGCCTGACGAACGATACGGCAGGCCGTGAGTCGCATGGAGCGACTCGCGCAGGCTCACGCTCGGAAACGGCCTGGACGTCACTCAGCACAACGACGCCTGGGCCATGCAATACTTGGTTGCCGACTGGCGGTTATCCAAGCGACCCGCACTGGTACGTTAGCCGGCCAGGCTCAAAGTTTCTCAATCCGTGGCGCAGTGGAACCCGATATGGCAGGCAAGAGTGACGCAATGAATGGCTTGAAGACGCTGAACATACAACGCGTTTCACGGGAGGGCAGTCTCTCGTTGCACGTGGCCGACCAGCTCGAGGCGCTGATCGTCAACGGCGGGATTGCCGTCGGCGAAAAGTTGCCGACGGAAAATGGCCTGTGCGACTCCTTCGGGGTCAGCCGTACGGTCATCCGCGAGGCGATCACCCATCTCAAGTCGCTGGGGCTCGTCGAGACCCGCCGCGGCGTGGGCACCACGGTGCTGCGCAATGCCACGGTCGAGGCGATGCCCGCCAATCGGATCAGTCCGACCACGGTCGAGGACATCCTGCATGTGCTCGAGTTGCGCCTGAACATCGAACCGGCCGCCGCCGAGCTGGCGGCGCTGCGCCATGACGACGAGGACCGGCGTATCCTGCGCGAAAAGCACGATGCGTTCGTTCGCGCGCGCGCCGAAAATTCCCAGGCGCGTGTCGAGGACTACGAGTTCCACTACGCCATTGCCGCGGCGACCCACAATCCCTTTTTCAAGTCGTTCTACGAACAATTGAGCCAGAGTGTCATTCCGCGTGCCAAGCTGATGAGTATCGAGATCAATACCTCGGCGACCGACAAGTATCTGGCCCGCGTCGAGGAGGAACACACCTACGTGCTCGAGGCGATCTTCGCCCGTGACGGCGAATCGGCCCGCGAAATGATGTACCAGCACCTCAACCGGGCCAGGAACATGTACGCCAAGTATCAGGAATCTTAATACCAGGATCTTAGTAGCAGAAATCCTGGTGCCAGGATTTGAGTACCGAAATCCTAGCCACTACGGGCCGATTCCGGCCCGAGCAAATTCAGGAGGAAGTCATGACCTTGGAAGGCAAACTGCTCATCGGCCAACAGGCCGTCGCCGGGTCCAGCGCCCCCATTCAGGCCACCGACCCGAGCAGCAACGAACGCCTCGAGCCGGTCTACGCCGGCGGCACCGCCCACGACGTCGACCGCGCCTGCGAGCTCGCCTGGGCGGCCTTCGATACGTACCGCGAGACCTCGCTCGAGGAACGCGCGACATTCCTCGAGACGATCGCCGC